>NZ_JABUMQ010000269.1:0-15886 GCF_013336645.1 Myxococcus sp. CA039A
GGAATGGACTAGGGTTTCCGCCTGCGTGCACTTCCGAACGTTTCCGACGTTGATGATCCTGACGCTGGGTGCCTGCCGGGGCCCGGGGCTGCCCGTGGCCGGGGGAGTTCCCCCTGGGCGGGAGCAGGTCCGTGTCGAGGTGTGGGTGGACGCGGCGTGGTGGCGGCCCGGGGATGGTTCCAGGGAGAGGCCCTTGAGGTCGCTGGCGGAGGCGCTGGCCCGGCCGGGTCCGCTGACGGTGCACCTGGCGGCGGGAGCGTACCGGGGCTCCTTCACCCTGCCCGAGGACGTCCGGCTGGAGGGCGAGGGACCCGGCACGGTGCTGCTGGTGGAAGCCCCGCAGGGCACGGTGCTGCGCGCCGCCGGGCCATCAGGTGGGGCGGAGGGACCCGAGGAGACGCTGCCGAGCGCCGCCGGGCCATCGGGTGGGGCGGAAGGGCCTGCGAGTGATGGGCAGCGTGTGCTCCCGCCGATTTCTCCAGGCTTGCAGGGCTTGCCGTTTCGGCCCGAGGGGCATGGTGGCTTCCCGTGGACCTCCCCTGGGCAGCAGGGCGTGCCGTCTCAGTCCGTGGGGCATGGTGGCTTCCCGTTGAGCCCCTTGGGCCCGCGGGGCTTGGTCGCGGTGTCGAGTGGATCTCCGTTGAAAGCCACGGATCCTCAGGACCTTTCGTCGCCAGCCCCGGGAACGGGGGGAGTGCTGTTGCGGAACCTGGAGGTGCGGGGCGGAACCTGGGGCCTGGAGGTGACGGGCGGCGGGCGCGTCTTGGTGGAGAACGTGGGTTTCAGCGGCCAGCGCCAGGGCGCGGTGCGGGTGACATCCGGAAGGTTCGACGCGGTGGATGCACGCTTCGAGGCCACCGTGTCGGAGACCGTGGGTGTCCTGCTCGACGCGCCCGAAGAGGCTCCGTCTCCACCGTCATCCCGGGACGCGTGGCTGCGAGGAACCTCCTTCACGGGTCCCTTCCGTCGCGCGGTCCGCGTCCGAGGTGCCGAGTCTCGGGTGCTGCTGGAGGACGTGCGCTTCACGGGGCCGGTGACGGCGGTGGGGATGGATGGTGGGCACGCGGAGGTCCGCCGTGCGGTGTCGGAAGGCGGCCGAGGCGCGGCCTTCTCGGTGGTGGAGGGCAGCCTGGTGATGGAGGACGTGCGAGTGCGGGGGCACGAACTCGCGGTCTCCGCCATGCGTGCGCTGCGTCTGGAGGTGCGGGGGCTCTTCTCAGTGGGCGCCGAACGGGCGGGATTGGGCGTGGTCGCCTCGCGCGGCGTGCTGCTGGAGGACGTGGTGGTGCGCGGCAGTGGCAGCCACGGTGCGTTCCAGCTCACGGGCTCGGAGGTGGAGGCGCGGCGCCTCCATGTGGAGGATGCCGCCGAGTACGGAGTGGTGGCGGTCGGCGGAAGCCTGAGGCTCATGGGCGGCACCGTGGTGGGCGTGCGCTCGGTGGATGGCATCACCGGAGACGGGCTGCACCTGCGTCAGGTGCGCGCGGATGTGGAGGGCGTGGTGATTCGGCGAACCACGGGGGCCTGCGTCCTCGCGGCGCAGAACGCGCGAGTGTCCTTGCGCGACGCGGAACTGGAGCAGTGCGGGCAAGCGGCGCTGCTGGTGGACACGCTCGCGAGGCTGGACGCCACGGGAGTGGAAGCGCGAGACAGCGGTGAGACGGTGCTGGCGGCGATGGGTGATGGTGACCTGCGCGTGGACGCGCTCCTCGTAGGGGGGGCCAGCCAGGGCCTCATCTGGGCCGAGTGCACGGGAGACACCCGGGTGAGACTGGGGCGCATCCGCACGGAGGACCGGAGGGGAGAGGAGGCGCCGTGCGTGGAGCGCCTCGCCGAGCCTCGGCCCGGTCCGCGCTGATCACGCGGGAGGTGGCGCGGGCGCGTCGGCGGAATCCAGGGGCGTGGCGTGCTTCTCCAGCCACTCGCGGATGACGGGATACACCTCCTGGGGCGCGCCCTTGCCGAACACGAGGTCTCCGTGCCCGTAGTCCAGCGCGTCTCCCCGGTCCCTGCCGAAGACGTGCAGCGTGCGGTCCTCGGCGGTGACGAGGGCGAACTGGCTCTCCACGTTCTCGGCGGTGGCCAGCCGGTCCGCGCTCCCGCCCATGACGAGGATGGGGAGCTGGAGGCGGGAGATGCCGGCGCGCCAGTCACGGGTGCGGTCGAACGAGCGGAACGCGTCATGCTCAATCCAGTCCTGGAACTGGAGCAGCACCTTGCGGCTCATCGACGACATCATGTTCGCGTAGACCTGCCGCTGGATGCGCGGAGGGATGTGCAGGGGATTCACCACCAGGTCCGACAGCGGGAGCGTCACGTAGCCGAGGAAGGGCGCGAGGCTCGCGCTCATCCACTCCTGCCGGAAGCGCGCGGGCCATGCCGCGCGGACGCCCAGCGAGATGAGCGTGCGCAGGAAGGGCTCTGACTTGAAGTGCACGGGGGCGCCGAGCGTGAGCAGTCCCGACAGCTTCGCCCCTTCCGGGCCTTGCGCCAGGGCATAGCCCACGAGCCCTCCCAGCGAATGCCCGAGCCAGAAGGCCCGCTTCGCGCCCGTCTCCTTCAGGGCCAGCTCCAGCAGTGCGGGGCCGTCCTGGAGGATGTGGTCATCGATGGTGAAGTCCGTGTACCGCCGGCCACGGGGGGGCAGGCGCGAGTGCCCGGTGCCGCGCCATTCGACGCTGAAGCAGTCGAAACCCGCCTCCGCCAGATAGTGGGCGACGGAATAGGGGGGCTCGAAGTCGAAGGTGTACCGGTTGGCGGCCAGTCCATGGCACAGCAGCACCGGCTCCTCGAAGCGCCGCACGGGGGCGCGCCGGGCGTGGACCGCCAGCTCCCATCCATCCGCGCACTGGGCCTTGAGGGCCTGGGGCAGCGGGGTGCGCAGCCGGTACCACCTCCGGACGAGCGCCACCCACAGGACATTGCCCATGACCACGACCAGGCTGGCGACCAGCACCCACACGACCCATCGCCAGTCTCCCATGTTGCCCTCCTGGATGACCCCTCGGTCTGACGGTGCCTCGAATAAAACCCTGCTAAGGTCCGTTCACCCGCCGTCCTGTTGCCAGGAACTCACGGGCATCAGAGGAAGTCGAGGGAGCGATGAAGTTACGGAAACTGATGTTCGTGCTGCCGAACCTCTTCACTGTCACGTCCATCTTCTGTGGCTTCTACGCCATCACGCTGTGCGCGGGTGAAGCGGGTCCTGTCCAGCTCTATCAGGCCGCGCTGGCCATCTTCTTCGCGATGTTCTTCGACGGGTTCGACGGTCGCGTCGCCCGGTTGACGAAGACGCAGAGCGACTTCGGTGTGCAGCTCGACAGTCTGGCGGACGTCGTCTCGTTCGGGGCGGCTCCGGCGCTGTTGGTCTACAAGTGGGCGTTGGCGCCGCTGGGTTTCGCGGGGCTGTTCATCTCCTTCGCGTTCGCCGCGTGCGGCGCGCTGCGGCTGGCGCGCTTCAACGTGCTGGCGGCGCGCAATCCGCATGGCGGGGGTGGGCGCTTCTTCGTGGGCCTGCCGATTCCCCTGGCCGCAGGCATGCTCGTCTCGGTCATCATCTCCCACCACGTGGCCTCGCGAGGCGAGCCGTTGCACGAGTCGGCCGTTGTCCCGGTGGCGGTCGCGGTGGTGGGACTGGCGCTGCTGATGGTGTCGACGGTGCGTTACCGCACCTTCAAGGACACCCGTCCCAGTCGCAAGAGCGCGGGTGTGTTCACGTTGATGGTGGTCGGCGGTGTGGCCATCGCGACGCAGTACCATCCCGCGTGGTTGTTGGTGGCCTGCTGTGGTGCGTACCTCGCGCTGGGGTTGGTGGAGTCCGCGGTGCAGGTGCGCACGCATCTGGCCGCGCGCAAGGTGGCCGCCGGCTCCACGGCTGTCGCCGCCGTCATCGACGACGAGGATGATGACGAAGAGGCCGAGGACGGTACCGGTCCGGGCAACGACGGGCCCGCCTTCCTCTGACCGAACGAGCGGAGTCGGAGCCCTCCTTCTGGGCGGCCGACACCCGCTCGACGACGCCACGGCGCGAGTGCCGAGACCTCGCCCGAAGGCGGCCCTCGCCGTGCAGACGTGCCCGGCACCGAGGAAGCAGGCGCGAGCCCGCGCCGAGGGAAGGCGGGCGTCCGGACGCGGTCCTGGCGGGTGAGCGAGCGCGGAGATGCTTCCGTCCGTGCCGAGGCTGACAGGTGCCGCTAGGATGCGCGACCCATGCGCGTCGAGTTGCTGTGCACTGGTGACGAGCTGGTCACCGGCCTCATCACGGATACGAACAGCACCTACCTGGAGGCCCGTCTCTTCGACTTGGGCGTCAAGGTGGAGCGGGTGGTGTTGGTGGGCGACGTCCGCCCCGACATCACCCAGGCGTTGCTGGAGGCGTCGTCCCGGGCGGATGTGGTGGTGGTCTCCGGCGGGTTGGGACCCACCGCGGACGACTTCACGCTGGAGTGCGCCGCCGCAGCAGCGGGTGTCCCGTTCGAGGAGGACGCACGGGTGCTTGGCTGGCTGCAAGAGCGCTATGCGGCCCGGGGTCTCCCCATCAATCCGAGCGCGCTGCGCATGGCCCGTATCCCTCGCGGCAGCGAGCCGGTACGCAATCTGGTGGGCTCCGCGCCCCTCGTCGTCCTCACCCTGGGACGTTGTCGCCTGTTCTTTCTGCCCGGGGTGCCGCGCGAGTTCCGCGCCCTGCTGGATGGAGAGGTGCTGCCACGCATCCAGGCGGAGCTGGAGGCCAGACCCGGTCGAATCTTCCGTGCCTTCCGCCTGTTGCGTACGGTGGGGCTTCCCGAGTCGGAGATGGACCTCGCCGTGGCGCCCCTGGCTTCGAGCCACCCCCGGGTGGTGTTCGGCTTCCGAACGCACGCACCGGAGAACCACCTCAAGCTGATGGCGGAGGCGCCCTCGCAGGCCGAGGCTGATGGTGCGCTGGCGGCCGCCGAGGTCGACTGCCGACGGGTGTTGGGTGCCCGCGTCTTCGGCGCGGACGGGGACGAGTACGCCCCGGTGCTGCTGGATGTGCTGGGCCGCGCGGGTGCCACGCTGGCGACGGCGGAGAGCTGCACGGGGGGCCTCATCGCCCAGTGGCTCACGGCGGTGGCGGGAGCCAGCACCGTCTTCGTCGGAGGGGCGGTGGTGTACTCGGAGAAGATGAAGTCCGCATGGGTGGGTGTTCCACCCGAGATTCTCGAGCGTCATTCCGCCGTGTCCTCCCAGACGGCCATCGCCATGGCCGAGGGCGCGCGTGCCGCCTGCGGCACCACATATGGCTTGTCCGTGACAGGGTACGCGGGGCCTGGGGGAGGAACTCCCGAGGACCCCGTGGGCACCGTGTACTGCGCGCTCGCGGGCCCGGACCTGGTGACCCGGTGTGAGCGCATGTCCTTTTCCGGAGACAGAGAGCGCGTGCGGCTCTTCGCTGCCTCCCACACGCTGGAGATGCTGCGACAGCACCTGCTGTCCGCCGCCCGCCCATGAGTCGCTCCAAGTCCAAGCGCCAAGAGCCATCCACCCCCGAGCCCGGTGTGACGGGCCCGGCCCCAGAGGAGTCGGCCATCCCAGCTCCCGAGTCGCCCGCGGAGGCCACTGCCCCCTCCACGCAGAGCGCGCCCTCGCTTTCGGGAGGCGCGCCCGGTGCCATGCTTCGCGTGTGGTTCGCCGCCTACCGCGTGGAGGTGCTGCTGTTCGTGGTGGCGTTCGTCGTGCTCTCGAGCTTCAGCTCCCAGCGCTTCCTGCGCCAGAGCGCGGCGCCGCACTTCATCTACCAGGCCCAGTCGTGGTTGGAGGGGCGGCTGGACGTGGACCCCCAGGTCCTCCCCAATCTGGAGGACTGGGCCTGTGTGCGTCAGATGGGTGGCGAGAAGGTCCGCTGCGAGGGCCGGCCGCTTCCCGATGACCGCTGGTTCGTGAGCTTCCCATCCTTCCCCGCCGTGGCGATGCTGCCCTTCGTCGCGCTGCACGGGTATCAGTTCAACGACACCTCGTTCGGCGTCATCGTTGGCGCGTTGGCGGTGGCGCTCTTCTATTCGCTGCTGCGCTTCCTGGCGAAGGAAGGTGAAACGGCGCGCACCCGCGATGAGAACGTCGTGCTCGCGCTCACGCTCGCCTTCGGCACGTTGTTCTTCTACTGCGCGATACGTGGCGAGGTGTGGTTCAGCGCCGAGGTCATGGGCGTGGCCCTCACCTGCCTCTACGTGCGCAACGCCCTGCGTGCCCACCGGCCTGTTCTGGCCGGAGTGTTCTTCTCCATGGCCACGCTCACCCGCACGCCGCTGTTCTTCGCGGGCCTCTTCTTCGTGCTGGAGGCGCTGTGCCCGGGCCCCGGGCCTCGGCTGGAGCAACTCAAGGCCCTGGGGCGCAACTGGAAGCCGGCGGCGCGGAAGGTGGGCCTGTTCGCGCTGGGCGCCGCACCGCTGGGGCTGCTGGCCGCTGGCTACAACGTGTATCGCTTCGGCCGATTGAGCGAGTTCGGCCACGCCTTCCTCTTCAACAACCGCGTCAACGTGGACATCGACCGGTGGGGCCTCTTCCACTGGGAATACCTGGGGCGCAACCTGGAGGCCGCCTTCCTCAAGTGGCCGTCGCTGTCGCTGGCGCCGCTCAAGCTCGGCTATGACCCCCGAGGGCTCACGTTGTTGCTGACGCTGCCCTTGCTCGTCTTCCTGCTGATTCCGAAGCTGAGACCGCGCCTGCACTGGCCGCTGTGGCTCACCGTGGCCGTGTGCGCGCTGCCAGGGCTCTTCTACCAGAACACGGGTTACATGCAGTTCGGCTTCCGCTTCAGTCTGGACTACACGCCCTATCTCTTGCTGCTCTTCGCCATTGGCGGCTGGTCGCTGCGCCAGCGCGTGGTGCTGGCGACGCTGGCGCTGGGCGTGCTGGTGAACTTCTGGGGCGCGGTGGCCTTCCGGGGCTACACGGAGCTTGTCCGGAACTGGTAGGGCAGTGGAGCCCGAGGACTTGAATCCCCCAGGCTCCGCGCGCAGATAGAAAGAGGCCATGCAACCTCCCACCGGACAGCCTCCTGCCGGCAAGCGCTGGCACACCCGCGAGGACAGCGGCATCCGCCTCGATGCCCGCCTGCGCTGGTGGCACGACGACGAGCCCATCGAGCATCCGAAAATCATCGAGCTCTTCAACGCTTCCCTCATCCTGGACGACACGGGCCGCTACCAGCTCCGCATCGGCAATGACTGGTGCTTCGTGCAGGTGGCGGATGCCGCGTACGAGGTGCGGACCGTGGACGTCACGCCGGAGGAACGCGTGTCCATCCGGTTGAGTGACCGCACCGCCGAGGTGTTGGACCTCTCCACCCTGGCCGCGGAGTCCGATGGGGTCCTGACCTGTCGCGTGAAGCAGGGCAGGGCCAAGGCGCGCTTCTCCCGGGACGCGCAGTACCAACTCGGCCAGTTGTTGGAGCCGGCTCCCGAGGGTGGGTTGCTGTTGTGCGCGGGTGAGCGTCGCTATCCCGTGGCCCTCACCCTGGATGAGCTGGCTGGCTAGGCCGCTGCCTCCACGGGCGCGGTGGGGCAGGGGAGGGGCGGCGTACCCGCCAGTTCCCGGGCCAGCGTCTCCAGGGCGTCGGGGTGCTCACGCAGCCATTCCACCGCGCGTTCCCGTCCCTGTCCGATGCGCTCTCCCCGCAGGCTGAAGTGGCTGCCGGCCTTGTCGATGAGGCCCGAGGCCACGCCCAGGTCGAGCACCTCGCCTGTGCGGTGGATGCCGCTGCCGTACAGCAGGTCGAACTCCGCTTCCTGGAAGGGCGGGGCGACCTTGTTCTTCACCACCTTCACGCGGGCCCTCGAGCCCACCACGGCGTCTCCGTCCTTGATGTTGCCCGTGCGGCGAATCTCCAGCCGAACCGAGGAGTAGAACTTCAAGGCGTTGCCGCCCGTGGTGGTCTCCGGGTTGCCGAACATCACCCCAATCTTCATGCGAATCTGATTGATGAAGACGATGCAGGTGCCCGAGCGACTCACCGCGCCCGTGAGCTTGCGCAGGGCCTGGCTCATCAGCCGCGCCTGCACGCCCATGTGCGCGTCTCCCATCTCCCCTTCGATTTCCGCGCGGGGCACCAGCGCCGCCACCGAGTCCACGACGATGAGGTCCACGGCTCCGGAGCGCACGAGTTGCTCGGTGATTTCCAGCGCCTGCTCACCGGTATCCGGCTGTGAGACCAACAACTCCTCCACGCGCACGCCCAGCTTGCGCGCGTAGTGGATGTCGAGCGCGTGCTCCGCGTCGATGAAGGCCGCCACGCCTCCCGCAGCCTGGACCTGCGCAATCGCATGCAAGGTGAGTGTCGTCTTGCCCGACGACTCGTTGCCGAACACCTCCACCACGCGCCCTCGGGGATAGCCGCCCACACCGAGGGCCCGGTCGAGTCCCACGGAGCCCGTCGGAATCACCGCGACCTTCTGTTCGTGCGCGTCAGCCCCCAGCGTCATCACCGAGCCTCGCCCGAACTGCTTCTCGATGGATGCCACCGCCGCCGCCACTGCCTTCAGCTTCTCCGTCAGCTTGCTCATCGACACCCTCGCCGCCCTGTCCTTGTGACTGTGCTGCGTTCCTTCTCCTCCGGATGGAGGTGACGGACGCATCGGCGTGGGGATGAGCAACGTGCATGCCGGGGGCGTGCTCCCCTGGAGCGCGCGTGACGAGGTGTCCGCGAGGCCGGTGGAGTGTCCCGGATGGTGGAGGGTGCGCGCGGCGAGCCCGCACATGTCCTTCGGGCCCCGACAGGCTCGGCGCGCGTCTCCGGGGCGGACACCTCTATTGCACCGCCGATGTCCCGGTGCCATCGCGGGAGAGCCACACGCGCGTCGCCCGATACCCCCCGCGAAGCCGCGGTGAGCGGGGACTGCATGGGCTTGCAGATGAGACTGTGGGGGCTCCCAGTCTTTCGCTTAATGCCTCGCATTATCGTGCGATTCATCTGGAGCAAGGGGGCGCTCGGTTGCTCGTCGGGGGCACGGCGCTTTGCGTTGAAGTTTGGAGGGGGCGGCATGACCTTTCCCTCGTGAAAACCCAACGCGAAGACCTGCCTCATGTGGTCATCCTCGGTGGAGGGTTCGCCGGGCTCAGCGCCGCGCGGCAGCTCGTCAAGGCGCCTGTCCGCATCACGCTGGTGGACCGACACAACCACCACCTCTTCCAGCCGCTGCTGTACCAGGTGGCCACGGCGACGTTGAGTCCCAGTGAGATTGCCGCACCCCTGCGCGGGCTCCTGGGTCCCAAGGGCGTGGCGGTGGTGCTGGCGGACGTGACGGGTGTGGACACCGCGGGCAAGCGGGTGCTGCTGTCGGATGGCGAACTGAAGTACGACTACCTCGTCATCGCCACGGGGGCGACGCACTCGTATTTCGGCAATGACCATTGGGCGCCTTTCGCCCCTGGCCTCAAGTCCATCGAGGATGCGGTGGAGATTCGGCGTCGCGTCCTGCTGGCCTACGAGATGGCCGAGCGGGAGACGGACCCGAGCATCCGCCGGGCGCTGCTCAACTTCGTCATCATCGGTGCGGGGCCCACGGGCGTGGAGATGGCGGGCTCGCTGGCGGAGATAAGTCGGAGCTCCTTGACGGGAGACTTCAAGAACATCGACACGCGCGACGCGCGCATCATCCTCATCGAGGGGCTGGGCAAGGTCCTGCCCGTGTATCCCGACGACCTCGCCGCGCAGGCCCGCCGCACGCTGGAGAAGCTGGGCGTGGAGGTCCGCACGGGCGCCCGGGTGACGAACATCGACGAGTCAGGCGTCTACATCGGCACGGAACACATCGCGGCCCGCACCGTTCTCTGGGCCGCGGGTGTCGCCGCCTCGCCGGTGGCGCGTTCGTTGGGTGCTCCGCTGGACCGCGCGGGCCGGGTGAACGTGACGCCCGAGCTGACGGTGCCGGGGCATGAGGATGTCTTCGTCGTGGGAGACCTCGCCTCGCTCAAGCAGGCGGATGGCACGCCTGTGCCGGGGCTCGCGCCCGCGGCGATGCAGGAAGGCAAGCACGCGGCCCACAACATCCTCCGTCGGCTCCGGGGCCAGCCGATGGTGCCGTTCAAGTACTGGGACAGAGGCTCCTACGCGGTGATTGGTCGCGGCCACGCGGTGGGAATCGCCTTCCGCCGCTTCAAGCAATCGGGCTTCCTCGCCTGGTCGGCCTGGCTCTTCATCCACCTGATGTTCCTCATCGGCTTCCGCAGCAAGCTGGCGGTGATGCTCGACTGGGCCTATTCGTATCTGACGTTCAACAAGTCGGCCCGCATCATCACCGGCCCCGCGCCTCGGTTGGATCAGCTCCGTCTCCCGAGCTCGACCACCCGCGGCGAGCAGATACTGCTGACGGACGCGGAGCCCTCGACACACGGCGCCGCATCCTCGCGGGGGCTGGCTCCTCCGTCCTCGCACTGAGCCTCCGCCGCGTTAGGGGCGCTCGGGTGGCCCCGTTCCGGAAGGAGTCACCGGCCAGCGGGAACCGGAACGGGAGGGCGGGGTGCCGCCGTGCGTGTTGGCGTGCAGCCACCCACGCCGGTCCAGTGCCCTGCAGTCAATGGCGAGTTGCATGTCCACGTCCTCGATGCGCCCGTGTCCTTCCAGGTCTGCCCGAGTCAGGGCCAGCTTGAGCAGCCGGTCATGCGCGCGTGCGGACAGGCCGTGGTGACGCACCGCCAGCTCGAGCATCCGCTCTGCTCGCGGACTCAGGACGCAATGGCGTCGCAGCAGATGTGAGGGAAGCTGGGCGTTGCAGTGCACGCTGGGCTCGTCACGGTAGCGTTCCCGTTGGCGTTGCCGCGCGGTCTCCACGCGCTCCCGGTGGTGGCGGCTCGTGGTCTCCTTCGGCTCCGCGCGCGCCAGGTGGTGGTACTCCACCGGGCGCGTCTGCAGCGTGATGTCGACACGGTCCAGAAGAGGTCCGCTGACTCGCGCGTGGTAGTCGAACACCCGATGCTCGGGACATGTGCAGGTGTGGCCCGGCACGTTGAAGTAGCCGCACGGGCAGGGGTTCATCGCCGCCACCAGCATCACCTGACACGGATAGCTGATGTTCTGGTTCGCCCGTGCGAGGTGGATGACCCCTTCCTCCAGCGGTTGGCGCAGCACCTCCAGCACGTTTCGTCGGAACTCCGGCAGTTCGTCCAGGAACAGCACGCCGTGGTGCGCCAGGGAGAGTTCGCCGGGGCGCGCCAGGGGGCCTCCGCCGACGAGGCCCGCATCGGAGAGGGTGTGGTGCGGCGCGCGGAAGGGCCGTGCTCGCACCAGTGAGTGTCCCGCGTTGAGCAGCCCCAACACCGAATAGACCTTCGTCACTTCGAGCGCCTCGGCGAAGGTCATCGCCGGAAGAATGCTGGGCAGGCGCCGTGCGAGCATCGTCTTGCCGGAGCCTGGTGGTCCGCACATCAGCACGTTGTGCCCACCCGCGGCCGCCAGCTCCAGGGCGAGCTTGAGCTCGGGTTGTCCCCGCACATCCGCCATGTCGGGCTCGGGCCGCCCTTGCGGCGCCGCGGCGGAGGGACCTTCGCGGCGGAAGGGCGTGATGACGTGGGTGCCCGCGAGGTGGTCCACCGCTTCGCGCAGGCTCGTCACCGGGAGCACCGTCAGTCCCTCGACGAGCGCGGCTTCGGCCGCATTGGCCGCTGGCACCATGACGCCCTCGAAGCCCCGGTCCCTCGCCGCCACCGCGAGTGGCAACACTCCCTTGATGGGCTTGAGCGAGCCGTCCAGCGACAGCTCTCCACCGAAGAGGTAGCGAGCCAGGAGCCCGTCCTCGAGCAGCTTCGCCGCCGCCAGCACGCCCAGGGCGATGGGCAGCTCGAACGCGACACCGTCCTTGCGCAAGTCCGCGGGCGCCAGGTTCACGGTGATGCGCTTCTGCGGCAGCTCGAAGCCCGTGTTCTTCAGCGCGGACACGACGCGCACCTTCGACTCCCGCACCGCGCCCTCTGGCAGCCCCACCACGTTGAAGTAGGGAAGCCCGAGCGCCATGTCGACCTCGCACTCCACCACCACCGCGTCGATACCCATCAACGCCCCCGACCGCACCCTCGCCAGCATGTCCCCGCCCTCTCCCTCAGACGTCGCGACCTCCGCGGAGCAACCCGCGTACCGACGGCGTCCCGAGGCGACGGCCCTTCGAATCCAATCTCCCCAGGCGGATGCCCATCCCGAGGGCCCGCGCGTCACGATTCCAGATGCACTGGATTAGTGAAGGTGGGTCTAGCCAGGGCGGGTGCCTCTTGGGTACCTTGGCGGGTATCTGGGGAATGCATGGGGGAGATGACGCGCATGGGGTCGCAGGTCATTCATCGGCGCCGTCCGGTCCGTATCCGTCGGGCTGACATGAAGCGAGGCCAGCGGATGAAGGTGGCCTTCGCGATGTTCCGCTTCTGCCTCTACGGCATGGTGGGACTCAGCTCGGAGATCTTCTTCTACAACCTGGTGCGCATCTCCCGGGACGTGCCCATCCTCGGGACGCTGTTCCAGTTCCAGTGGCAGGTGGACGACCGGCTGGGACTCAACGCCATCTGGAACACACCCAACATCACGGCCTATGGCCAGTGCTCGCTGTGGATGTTCCTCATCTATGGCGTCGCGTGCTTCTGCTTCGTGGAGCCCGTCTACCGCTGGATGCTCTACCAGCACGCCAGCTTGCGAGCCGTCGTCTACGGCGTCGGCATCCTGCTCTTCGAGGCCTTCAGCGGGCTGATGCTGGAGCGGCTCACGGGCTACCGCATCTGGTACTACGCGGACGCGGGCGCCATCTTCTGGGAGATGACGTCGCTCTACATCCTGCCCATCTGGATGGTGACGGGGCTCATCGCAGAGTTCATCTACAGGGAGCTGATGGACCCGGACCTCATGGCGGCCTTGGAGTCCCCGCTGCCCGCGACGCCGGAGGAGACCGAGGCCTCCTTCCAGTTGATGCGGTAGGTGCAGGCGTGGCCGTCGTAGCCGGACGGCTCCACCTTCACGTCCTGTGCGCCGGCCACCCGCAGTCCCGCGTGGATGATGCCGGCGGTGAAGTCCGGGTAGTCACCCACCTCGTTCATCCACAACTCGAACTGGGTGGGAGTGAGCTCCACCAGTTTCGACTCGGTGTAGTTGTTGCCCGCCCGGAAGTTCTGTGTGGCCCGCATGAGCGTCCTGCGAGGCCCCAGCACGCGCAGGAGCGACAGCACCGCGCGGCCCAGCATGGTCTCCCGGAAGCCCTCGATATAGGCCTCGCCGAGCTTCCACGTACCGGGGCCGATGGCTTCCTGGGGAAAGAGCTCTTCCGCGGCGATGCGCAGGAAGGCCATCCACGACGGGAAGGCGTAGGCGGGACGAAGCTTCTGGTCCACGTCGAGCCCCGCCTGGCGCAGGCGACTCTTGCACGCGGGCGTCAGCCGCCCGTGCAGCGCGCGCAGGAAGAGGGCTTCGATGGTCTGTTCAAAGACGAGAAGCTCGTCAGCCATGAGAAGTGAACTCTAGCCGACGAGCTTCTGATTGTGAACCGCGACTCCAACCCGGAGCGTAGGGCTCCGGGCGGAGGTTTTCAGGGAGTCGGCGTCGGAGCGGGCGCCGGAGTGCCGGTGTCCACCTGCGTACCCTGGATGATGGCGTTCGACGGCAGCTCGGTCGCCATGGCGAGGACCTTCGCGCCGGCGCCCTTCGCGCCATCCATGGCCACGATGAGGCGGCCGTAGTTGGTCGCATCGTCCGCCATGAAGAAGACGACCTTCTCGTCCGCTTTCTTCGCCGCGAGCATCCGCTTGAGCCGGTTGACGTAGTCGGCCGTGGGCACCTTCTCCGTGTTGATGGAGTAGCCGCCGTCCTTGTCCAGCAGGACCACCAGCTGCTGGTTATTCGGGTCTTCCGGCGGCGGCTGATCCTCCACCTCGGTGTCCGGCACGCGCACCAGGATGTCCTTCTCCAGGAGGGGCGTGACGACCATGAAGATGATGAGGAGCACCAACACCACGTCCACCAGCGGCGTGACGTTGATCTCCGAGTTGGGCGGCGTTTGCGGCTTCACCCACTGACGCTGCTTGTGGCCCGCCATTACTTCTTCTCCTCGACGCCGAGCGCGATCTGCTTGGCCTTGGCCTTGCGGGCCACGTCCAGCACCCTGCGCACGTCGCCCACGTTCACGGTGTTGTCGCCCTTGAGCAGGATCTTCTTGCCCGGGTCCTTCGCCAGCTCCTGCGTCAGTCGGTCCTGGAGCGCCTGCTCGTCCACCTGGTCATTCTCCAGGAACACCTTCTTGTCCGGAGTGATGGAGACGTAGAGAGGGTCTGAGTCCTTGCCCTTCTCCTTCTCGATTTCGGTGGCCTTCGGCAGCTCCACGGACTTGCCGCGCTGGAGCATGGGAGTGACGACCATGAAGATGATGAGGAGCACCAACACCACGTCCACCAGCGGCGTGACGTTGATCTCGCTCTTGATGCCCCCCTTGGGGCCAGCTGACATTCCCATGCGTTTAACCTGCTTCCAGGTGGTGGAAGCCCGCCGTCCCGGGTGGCGTCGCTGGCCCCCGGACTTCAGGGGCCGCGTTCACTTCGGGAGGCGGGCCTCGGGTCGTCCCCGGGCTCGCCGGTGACTGCTCAGGCCGCGTGCGAGGAGTGCGCGCCGCCGCCCATGTGGCGGGCGACCACGTCGAGGAACTCGTTGGAGGACTCAGAGATGTCCACCGAGCGAGCATCCACCCAGCCCTGCAGGAAGTTGTAGGCCATCACCGCGGGGATGGCGACCAACAGACCGAAGGCCGTGGTGATGAGCGCCTCGGCGATACCGGCCGAGATGGTGCCCAGACCGCCGGAGCCGGCCGCCGCCATGAGCTGGAAGGCGTTGACGATACCCATCGTCGTGCCGAGCAGACCCACGAACGGAGCCGTGGAGCCGACCGTGGCCAGCAGGCCCAGGCCGCGCTTCATGCTCTGAACCTCGCGCTGCGCCTGACGCTCGAGCGCCCGCGCCACCGACTCCACCGCGATGTCCTTGTTGTTGGGGCTGATGCGGTACGCGGTGAGGCCGGAGTTGATCACCCGACCCAGGTGACCCACGTCCTTGCCCAGGTTCGTGTTGGCCGCGGTGGTCAGGTCGCCCTTCGCCAGGATGGCACCCATCTTGGCGGCGAAGTTGCGGCTGTCGGACCGGGTCTTGCGGAAGACGATCATCCGCTCCGCCATCACGACCAGGGACGCCACCGACATGATGGCCAGGGTGAAGATGATCATACGGGCGAAGGTGCCCGTGTGGTGCCAAATATCGATGAGAGTGAATTGCATGGCTTGATTAAGCGCTCCTCCTCACGAGCGCGGGGTGGTCGGCGGTGCTTCTCTACGGCGCGCCCGGATCAGCGCGGAAGCTTCAGATTCAGGGTGAAGGTGTAATCCACCTGGACCGGACGGCCCTGGAACGTGACGGGCTTGTAGCGTGACGAGGTCAGGGCGTCCATGACGGCCTGTTCCATGTGGGGCAGGGGCTTGATGATTCGGCAGCGCTCCACTCGACCTTCCACGGTGATGACGCACTTGACGATCATCGTGCCCTGCACGCGGGACTCGAGCGCCTCGCGCGTGTACTCGGGCTGCGGGCCGGAGACCTTCTCCGGACGCGTCATGCCCGCACCGAACGGCAGTACTTCGGTCCCCGTCCCGCCCAGCTGCCCGCCGACCACGCCGCCAATCACGCCACCCACGACGCCGCCCACCACACCGCCGGCGACACCACCCTCGACGCCACCCTCGACCTGCTCCTCGCTGGCCTCCTCTGGAGCCTCTTCCGGCTCTTCGGCCGGCTCGGCCTCCTTGGGGATCTCTTTCGGGATCTCCTTGGGCTGGACGATGGTGTCGGGCTTCTTGGGCTTCTTGGGCGTCGTCTTCGGCTTGGTGCTCGCCGCCGGGGGAGGAGGCGGCGGGGGAG
>NZ_JABUMQ010000026.1:0-56451 GCF_013336645.1 Myxococcus sp. CA039A
GCTGACGGGGCTGGGTGGGGTGATTGCGCTGGGGCTGGCCGCGGCGCTGTCCGCGGGGCAGCGCACCCCGGCGCTGGCGCTGTACCTGTTCGCGGACACCTTCTCCACGTTCGTGTCCTTCCGGTTCTGGTCGCGGATGGCGTCGGCCTTCGATGCGCGGGAGGCCCGGCGGGCCTTCACGGCGCTCAATGGCTTCGCCATGGGCGGCGGCATCGTCGGCGGCCTGCTGGTGCAAGGCCTGGCGGAGCCGCTGGGCACACCCGCCATCGTGGTGAGCGGCGCGCTGGGCCTGCTGGCCGCGGGCGCCATCTTCCACCACCTGTATCGCGGCGTGCCTCCGCCTCCACCGCGTGGCCGTCCGGCCCCCACGTCGTTCATGGCGTTCAGCTACCTGGCGGAGAGCCCGTACGCGCAGGTGCTCGCGGCGCTGGGCATCTCCTTCGCGGTGCTGTCGTCCTTCGTGGACTACCTCTTCCGCCTGCGCCTGGAGGGCACGCTGAGCGAGGACGCGCTGACCGCGCTCTTCGGCTCCCTGCAGCTGTGGATAGGCATGTTCTGCGTGGCCTTCCAACTGCTCCTCACGCAGCCGCTGCTGCGACGGCTGGGGCTCCTGCGCTACGTGGCACTGGTGCCGTTGGTGCTCGCGCCGCTGGCCGGGGCGACGCTCCTCACGCCCAGCCTGGCGCCCGTGCATCTGCTGCGCCTGGTGGAGACGGCCGTGAGCTACTCCATCCTCCCGGTGGGCATCCAGCTGCTGTACGCGGCGGTGCCGGATGATCAACGCGAGGGCCTGCGTGTCGCGGTGGACGGCCTGCTCCGCAAGAGCGGCGTGGTGGTGGCCGGTCTGCTGCTCATCGGCGCGGGGCGCGCGGCCACGGGCGCGACGATGGCGTTGGCGGTGATGGGCATGTGCCTGGGGCTCGTGCTGCTGCTGGTACGACTCAGGCCGGCGTATGTGGCGGCCCTGGGCGAACAGGTGGGCGCGGCCGAGGACGAAGAAGTCGCGCTGGATGGCGAGGAGGAGCAGCGCCTGCTGGCGGAGGCCCTGTCCGCGCCCACGCCGGACCGCGTGCTGCGCGCGGTGGACCTGATGGCGCAGGCCGAAGTACCGCTGCGACAGCACCTGCCCGCGCTGCTGCGCCATCCGCACGAGCGAGTGCTCGAGCGGGGCGTGGCCCTGGCGCTGGAGCTGGATGCGCGGGAGCTGGCGCCGGTGCTGGAGCGACTGGTGGAGGAGGGGCCCCGACGCCCTCGGGACCAGGCCGTCTGGGCCCTGGCCCGCCTGTCTCCGGAGCGGGCAGAGCGGCTGTTGCCGGCGTTGCTCAACCACCCGGACGTGGGACTGCGGTGCGCGGCCATCGGCGCGCTGGTGAAGACGACGGGGAGTTCGGTGGCGCTGGCCTCGCTCCAGGAGTTGCTCGCGCGAGGCGAGGGCGCGCCCGTGGTGGAGCGTCGCGAGGTGGCGAAGCTGCTGGGGCGGCTCCAGGACACGCGCTTCACCGATGCGCTGGCGCGCTACCTCGATGATGGGGACAGCACGGTGCGCCGCGTGACGCTGGCCGCGGTGGGTGAGGGTGGCTATGTGGACCTGGCCCCTCGGCTGTTGCCGTTCCTCACCTGGCGCGAGGAGCGCAAGACGGCTCGTGAAGCCCTGGTCGCGCTGGGCGACGTGGTGACTCCGCTGGTCGAGGAGCACCTCAACAACAAGAAGGCGCCGCTGGCGATGCGGCTGCAACTGCCTCGCGTGCTGCGCGGCATCGGTACGCCGGCGGCGCTGGATGCGCTGCTGTTCTCCAACGTGCGCGACGATGCGTCACTGCACTTCCGCATCGGCGCGCAGCTGTCGCGGCTGCGGGATGAACACCCCGAGCACCCGGTGGACGTGGACCGCGTGCGCGAGGCCCTGGTCCGGCGACGCGACGTGTATCGGGCGCTGGTGGGGGCCTATCGCGACGTGCGCGCGGCGCTGGGTGACGGCTCGCTGCTCACCCGTGCGGTGGGCGACCGGTTGGACCAGGCGCTCGAACTCTCGTTCTTCCTGCTGGGGCTCCTGGATTCGTCGCATCGCATGCGCGGCATCCACTACAACCTGGTGGGACAGGATGCGCGTCGACGCGCGCTGGCGCTGGAGCTGCTGGACAACCTGCTCTCGGAAGAGGACCGCGAGCTGGTGATGGAGCAGGTGGAGGCGCACCATCGGGAGTTGCCGCCGGGGGCCTCGGGCCGGTTGTGGCGCAGGCTGGCGGCGTTGGTGCAGAGCGAGGATGTGGTGCTGCGCGCGTGCGCTCGCCATATCGCGCGGGTGAATGGGCTGGATGTGCTCCCGCAGGAGGGTGAGTTGAGCGACCGGATTGTCCAACGGATGTTCGCCCTGGAGGGCGTGAGCGTCTTCTCGCAGAGCGACGTGGACGACATCGCGGCCATCGCCGCGGTGGCTCGCGAGGGCGCCTTCCGCGCGGGTGAGCGCATCTACGCGCAGGGCGACCCGGGCGACGCGCTCTACGTCATCGTCGAGGGCGCCATCGACGCGTTCCACGACGGCGAGCATGTGCTGCGCTTCCAGGGCAAGCAGGCCTTCGGAGAGGTGAGCCTGCTGGACGGTGCGCCGCGTCCCACGGACATGGTGGCCGCGGTGGACACGCGCGTGCTCATCATTGACCGGCGAGACTTCCTGGACCTGCTCGCGGACCGGCCCGAACTGCTCACCGGCTTCTTCCGCGCGGTGAGCCTCCAGCTCCAGGCACTCATCGCGCTGCCCGACTCGCGCGAGACGGGCGAGCGACTGGAGATGACGGCGCCGCTGCCTCCCGTGGCTCCTCCGCTGCCCACGGGCCCTGCTCCCGACTCCCCCGAGCCGACCGAGAAGCGCACGCGCGGCGGCGACGCCTGAGCGTCGCCGCGGGGCTCAGCTCGAGCGGATGGTTTCCTCCAGCGGTCCGGGGACGCGGGGGCTCGAACCCGTGCCCTGTCCTTCACGGGCGCGTCTGGCGCTCTCCTCCCGGAGGATGTGCGCGGACGCCACGGGGATGAGGGGACGCACGAAGAACTTCAGCGGTGCGAACGAACCCACGAAGCGCACCACCGTCAGTCCCGCATAGGCCCACGGATGGCGCTCCACCGTGGCCACCGGCACGAAGACCTCCGTCGAGCGCCGGGTCCACATCGCGCCATAGCGTTGCAGCACATTCCACCGCAGCCCGGGCACGCGGGTGGTGAGGAAGGTCCACGCGCGCAGGAACCAGGGAGGCCGCTGGCCCGCCATCGGCTCCCAGGCCTGGGCGCTCTTGGCCGCGGTGAACACCATCAGCCACCACGCGCCCCACAACGAGGTGATGGTGGTGATCAGCGGACTGCTGAGCCCCAGGCAGAAGAAGGGCGAGACAACGAAGGCCGCCGCCGGCACGCCGACCGCGAACAGAATCATCGCCCTGACCCGGCGCCGCACCTTCTTGCGCATCCACTGCACGTTGAGGCGGATGTGCGGCGTGATGGCGTCGTCTTCAGGCTCCACGCGCGTCAGGAGGCTCGCCTCCCGGGAGATGACGTCGTGGTAGTCGCGCGACAACGCGATGATGACCCACTGGGCAAGCTGCATCGCCGCGAACAACGCTATCCAGAAGGGGATGCCGACCACGGAGAAGCCCTTGAACGTCGGCCCCGTGGAGCCCTTGTCTTCAGCTTCGGGATGAGGCTTGCGCGGCGACTTCCCGGGCTCGGACTTGACCTTGCCTGCCTTCGAGGAATCGCCCTCGGGCTTCTTGGGCCTGGGCTGCACGCTGGACGCATCCGAAGAAGCACTGGAGACGGCTTCGGCCACCAGGGCCATCACCGCGTCCGAGACCGCCGTGCCCGCATCCGGGTTGTTCGCGGCGGCCTCGATGTCGCGAAGCCGTCGCTCGATGTTCATCGCGAGGCGGGCTTCCGGGTCCTCTTCGTCCGCCGTGGCCCGCGACGGTTCCCGTGGGCTTTTGTCTTTGTCGGAAGTCGGAGCCGCGTCCGTGTTCTTGCCCTGGACGGTGGGTTCCCGTTGCCTGGCAGGCGCGGCCGAGACGTCGGCGGCAAGCTCCGAGGGCGTCTCGCCGTCCTTCGCGTCTCGTTCCGGAGGACCGGCATCGTTCGTGTCCACCTTCCCGGCCTGAACCTGGGGAACTTCGTCGGCGCCCGGCGCGAGGGCGACGGCATCCGGGTCGGCGGGGTCCTCGGCCTCGCCCGCTTCTTCGTCCTGGGCGTCTGAATCCAGCTCCGCCGCCGTGGCGCGAGCCGTGTCCGCCGGGGCCTCGCCGTTCCGACGCTGCTTGCGAAGCTCGCGGGCGGCCGCCCGTTCCGCCTTCCTCGCGTTCTGCTCGGCCACCACCGACGCGACCTTCTTGAGCGCCGACGACACCTCGGCGGCGACGGCTTCGTCCTGGGAATCCTCCACCGCATTGGCGGCCTTGTTCGCCGAGCCCATGCACGTCAGGGACAGCGCCAGGGCGACCACGGTCTGCATCAGCCCCACGCGCAGGTACTGACGGCGCGCCACCGGGTCTCCCAGCAGGGCCCGGGCAATATGAAACGGAAGGCTCAGTCCATGGATGAACTGTCTCAGCCGGCCCCGAGGAACGACCTCCGAGCCCTGTTCCTGGAAGTGCACGGCGCCTTTTTGCAGTTCTTCCCAGAAATGCTGGGCCAGCACGCGGCCAGTCTGGTTCTTTCCGCTCGCGGCGTCCTGCTGCTGCTCCCCTCGTGGTGAGGGTGGGCCCTTGGGGTCCTGTTCATCTGACACGCCAGTCACCGTATCACGTCCCGAGTTGTGCTAAACGGCGCGCTGTGAGCTCGAACCCCTGCTACCGCCCCCGTCCCTCCCGCCAGTCGCGCCTTTCCGGCGTGCTGGTTCTCGCGCTCGGCGCCCTGGCCGGCTGCGAGAAGAGCAGTCCTCCCCCTTCCGCCCCCGTCGCCGAGCAGCCTGCTCCCGCGCCGGCGAAGCCCGCGGTGCCCAGTGAGGTGACGTTGCTCGTCACCGGTGGCACCTTCGGTCAGCTTCAGCCGGTCGATGGCAAGGGTGGCGCCGCCGAGTTGCTTGGTCACTGGGTCAATGACGAGAAGCACTGTCCCGGCCCCATCAAGGATGGCCAGGCGACCTGCGCCGACTCCGGCACCCTGGCGCTCGCCACGGGCGACCACTGGAACGGGCCGGCCCTGTCGTCCTTCTTCCTGGGTGCCCCCACCGCCGAGGTCATGGGCCGCATGGGTTATGCCGCCTCCGCCATGGGCAACCATGAGCTGGCGTTCGGCAAGGACGTCTTCCTCAAGAACCGCGCCTCCGGTGGCTTCCCGTTCCTCGCCGCCAACCTCCGCGTGAAGGACCCGGCGCTCGCGGGCGACCTGTCCCTGCCCGCGTTCCAGGTGTTCGAGCGTCGGGGCCTGAAGGTTGGCGTCGTGGGTCTCGCCTCGGAGAAGACGGTGCGCACGGCGATGGCTGGCCGCGCCGAGGGCCTGGAAGTCACGGGCTACGAGGAGGCGCTCAACAGCGCCATCCCCGAGGCCCGCAAGGCCGGCGCCGACACGGTCGTCGTCGTGGCCGACACGTGCGTCACGGAGCTGCAGCCCATCGTGGCCAAGCACCCTGAATGGAAGCTGTCCGTCGTCGCCGGTGGCCGCTGCCCGCAGCAGGTCTACTCGAAGGAGAACGGCGTCATCTTCGCGTCGCTGGACCGTGGCTTCGCCAAGTACCTGCGCGCGCAGATTTCGTTCGACCCGGCCAAGCCCGCCGGCGAGAAGGTCACCAACATCGAGGGCAAGCTCGTCGATGTGGCCGGGGGCACGCCGGACGCGGAGACCGCGCAGCTGGTCGCCAAGTGGAAGGCGCAGCTCGACGAGGTGCTGGGCCAGCAGATTGGCTTCACGAAGACGGGCATCACCCAGGCCTCTCCGCAGATGGCGAAGTGGATTGGCGGCGCGGTGCGCGAGTCGCTCGGTACGGACGGGGCCATCCTCAACAAGGGCGGCATCCGTGGCGACCTGCCGGCCGGTCCGGTGACGCGCGGCAGCATCTACTCGGTGATGCCGTTCGAGAACTCGCTGCTCGTCGTGAAGCTCAAGGGCGAGGACCTGGCCAAGCAGCTGGCCAACCCCAACGCCCTGGTCTCCGGCTTCACCGCCGCAGGGAAGAACAAGTTCAAGGACGCCAAGGGCAAGGCCCTGGACCCGGCGAAGGAGTACTCCGTCGCCACGGTGGAGTACCTGTACTTCGGCGGTGACGGGTTCGAGTTCGAGAAGCTCGCCCCCGAGCCCACCGAGACGGGCATGGCCTGGCAGACGCCGGTGGTGGATTGGACCAAGCAGCTGGAGTCCAGCGAGAAGAAGCCGCTGGAGAAGCAGCTGAAGTAACCCGCGCTCACGCGTGAGGTTCTCGAGGCGCCGGTCGGGCCCCCTTCCAGGGCTCACCGGCGCTTCGTCGTTCCGGCGCTACTCGCCTCCGGACGGAGACGTCGACGCGGCGGGAGAGGCTCCACACACCGCCTCGTAGCGAGCCAGGGTGTCGTGCACCGTCTGGCGCAGCCGCTCCGGCGTGCCTTCGTAGAGCACCTCCACCGCGAGCTGCTGCGTGGCGAGCGCCTCCTGGCAGCGGCCCAGCTGGAAGAGGATGGTGGAGTAGGTGTCGAGCACGCTGGCGTTACCGGGCGCCAGCGCGACGGCCCGCTGCGCCGCCCCCAGCCCCTTCTCCGGCTGCGCGGTGCGTGCGTAGTAGCGGGCCAGTCCGTTCTGAGTGCCCACGCTGTCGGGCACCAGCTCCGCGGCGCGCAGGCGGGCGGCTTCCTGCTCCTCGGTGGCGTAGCCCGCGGCATCCAGCGCCTGGGCGAGCGCGTCCCACGCGAGGCCGCTCTCCGGCCTGCGGCTCACCAGGTCCCGCGCGAAGCCGAGCTGCTGGTCCGGGTCCCCCATGGAGCGGATGCGCAGGAGCGCCACGGTGAGGTTGCCCGGGTCCTCCTTCAGCGCCTGCGCCATCTCCCATTCGGCCTTCTCCTGGCGCGCCTCGGCGGGCGCGGCGCCGGGTGTCAGGAGGATGAGGCGCGCGCGGACGGCGTGAACCTCCGCGGGGTCCAGGAGTCGGGTGTGGATGTCGCTCGACACGGGCAACAGCGGCGCGGTGATGCGCGGGTAGTGGACGTGTCGTCCGCCGTGGGCGTAGGCGTGGACCTGGCCCGCGATATCCTTCACACCCCGGAAGGACTCGTCCCAGGCGCTCCTCGGCTCCTCGCCGCGCATGAGGCGCTTCTGGAAGCGCTCGAAGCGCTCGGAGTGCTGGCTGATGAAGAAGTGAACCCAGAGCCACGCGGAGGCGTAGTACTGCCGCGACTCCGCGCTGCTCATCAGCCCCCGCCGGTCCCACTCCCACAGCTCGTCGAGTGTGCGCCAGCCGCTGCGCTTGACGTGGTCGAGGAACGGCGCGTGGAGCGCTCCGAGGATGACCTCCCGTCGCTCCGGCCTCAGGGTGATGGTCTCCAGGTAGGTCGCCAGCCCCTCGGACAGCCAGCGCGGCTGTCGCACCAGGGCGAACTGCGAGAGGTAGTGCGTCAGCTCGTGCGCCTGCGTGGAGATGTCCGCCGCGTCCTCGCTGAGCGCGTAGCTGTTTCCCGCCATCACCAGCAGCGGGCCCTCGGATGTGGTCGCGGAGAAGCCCTCGATGCCGACGTTGGTGAACTCCGACAGCTCCCGGCGGTTGCGCAGGACGATGACCTCCACCGTTCCCGGCGGGTCGAAGCTGCCGCCCCACGCCTGGAGCAATCCCTGCCGCAGCATCTCCAGCTCGCGCGCCGCGTCCTCGGCCGTGTCCGTGTCCAGGTCGGTGCGGATGCTGAAGTGGGGGCTGCGCACTTCCACCCAGGGACGGCCGCCCTCCAGGGGACACAGCGCTCGCATGGAGCTGCATCCCGATAAACAGGCCAAGAGCCATCCCAGGAACGCCAGCCGACACGTCATACCCCTGTTTTCCCACAACCGGCGCCCGTAGGGCAGGGTGGGCGTACGGCCCTCCTGGGCTAGACTGTCGTCATGGAGATGGCGGAGTTCATCGAGTCGCGTCGACCTCGGTGGGAGAAGCTCGAGAAGCTTTTGGACCAGTCCGAGGTCCGCGGCCTGCGCGGCCTGAGCCTCGATGACGCGCGAACGCTCGGAAAGCTGTACCGCGCCGTGTCGAGCGACCTGCTCTGGGTGAGGGCCCGCAGCGGCTCGGCCGACGTCAGCGCGTACCTGAATGACCTGGTGGGGCGGGCCTATGCGCTCACCTATCCGGGGCGCCGCCCCCGGTTGGCGGACGTCTGGGGTTTCGTGGCGCGAGGCTTTCCCGCGCTCCTGCGCCGCGAGTGGCGCATGTACGTGGCGGCGGTGCTGCTCTTCCTGGCCGGCGTGGGCTTCGGCTACCTGGGGATGATGGTGGACCCGGACGCGGCGCACTACCTGGTGCCCGCCGAGCACCTGGACATGGACCCCGTGCAGCGCGCCGCCAACGAGGCCGCGGGTGACGGAATGTCGGCGGGCCAGCAGGCGCACTTCTCCTCGTTCCTCTTCACCCACAACATCCAGGTGGCCTTCCTGTGCTTCGCGCTGGGCGTGACGCTGGGGCTGGGCACCGCGGTGATGTTGTTCGTCAACGGCCTGTTCCTGGGCGCGCTCGCGTACGTGTACGCGGCGAAGGGGATGGCCGGCTGGTTCTGGGCCTGGATTCTCCCCCACGGCATCCCTGAGATAACGGCCATCTGCATCGCGGGCGCGGCGGGCCTCGTCATCGCGCGCGGCCTGGTGGCCCCCAAGGGACTGCCACGAGGGCAGGCCCTGCGCGCCGAGGCCGTGACGGCGGTGAAGCTCCTGTTCGGGACGCTGGTGCTGTTCGTCCTCGCGGGCTTCATCGAAGGCACGGTGTCGCAGATTCATCCGCCCAAGCTGTCGGTGGCCTTCAAAGTCACGTTCGCGCTCGTGGTGGGCAGCGGCGTCTATTCGTACCTGCTGTCGGACTGGCTGCGAGGCTCGCGCTCGGACGACGCGCGGCTGGACGCTCCTCGGGCGTCCTGACGGGCTCCCCGACTCGCGGCGCGCGTCTGTCGCTCGACAGGGGAGGGCGAGGCTCCACGCGCCCTGTCCCCGCCCGTGCTACACGGGACTCGTGTCCGAGCCGCTGCTCCTGCCCCTGCTTCCGCGCGAACCCGAGGTCGTCATCGAGTGCCCGCGCTTCTCGTTCGTGAAGCGACGCGCGGACGGCTCGGTGGACTTCGTGGCGCCGCTGCCGTGTCCGTACAACTACGGCAGCATCCCGGGGCTGATGTCGGACGATGGAGATCCGCTCGACGCGGTGGTGCTGGGCGCTCGGTTGCCTCGAGGCCAGCGCGTGCGCGTGCCCGTGGTGGCGGTGCTGGGCTTCATCGATTCGGGGCGCGGCGACCCGAAGGTGATTTGCAGCCTGGGCGAGTTGAGCGACACGGAGCGGCTCGGCCTGGAGTCCTTCTTCCGCGTCTACGCCTTCTTCAAGCGCGGCCTGCACCTGGTGCGGGGCAACGTGACGGACACGCGCTTCACGGGGTGGCTGCCGGTGACGTCAGCGTCTTTCGCATCCTGAGCACGCGGTAGTTCAGCTCGCCCTGCCGCATCGGGCCCACCCATTCCTCGTCCTCGAAGCCCATGCGGCGCCAGAAGCGCAGCGCCGAGGTGTTCGGCTCGGAGACTCCGACGCGCAGCACGTGCATGCCCTCGGAGCGCAGCCAGTCCTCGTAGCCGTGGAGCAGCGCCGCGCCGAGCCCCAGCCCGCGCACGTGGGGCGCGAGCAACATCAGGCCCAGGTACGCCTCCCCGGGCTTTCGATAGCCCTGGAGTCCTTCGAGGACGCCCACCCACTGGCCCGAGGTGTCGCGCACCGCGATGAGATGGCCCGCCTCGGAGGGCACTCCAGGAGGGCGTTCGAGGGGAAGCTGCCGTCCCTCGTCCGGGCGCGCGGGGCGGCCGAAGCACAACTGGAAGAAGTCCTCGCAGCGCTCCAGGAGCGGCTGGAACCGCTCGGCTTCGGGGTCCTCGATTCGCTCGGCGGTGAAGGAGCCCTGGGCCTGGAAGAGGGGGCGCATGGTGCCAGCCGCTACAGCACGCCCCGGGCCTTGATGTCGAGGTATCGGTTGACGGCCGCGAGGCTCAAGTCATCCGGTTGAACATCCAGCATCTGCACGCCGCCCTGACTCACTCGCGCCTTGAGCACCTCGCGGTCCGCGAGCAGCTCCGAGGCGACCGCGTGCTGGAAGGATTCCTCCGGCCCGGGCGGTGGCGTGCGCAGGAGCTTCTGGAGCGCGGTGTCCTTCACCGACAGGCAAAGGGGCACATGGCGCCGCGCGAGCCGGTGCAGCGGGGCCACCATGGTGGAGGCCTGCTCCTCGTCGAGGAAGTCGGTGAAGACGCACAGCAGGCTGCGCCGGGTGAGGCGGACGTTCAGCTCCTTGAAGAGGGCCAGGTAGTCCACGTACGTGAGGCTGGGTGTCGTGGAGTACAGCGCATCAACCATCTTCCGGTACTGGCCACGTCCGGCCGCTGGGGGCAGGTAGGTCTTCACTCCGTCCGCGAAGACGGCCAGGCCCACCCGGTCTCCGTTGCGCACGGCGACGAAGGCCAGGAAGAGCGCGGCGTTCACCGCATGGTCCAGCTTGGTCAGGCCGTCCACCTGCGCCGCCATGGAGCGACCCGCGTCCACGCAGATGAGGATGGATTGTGAGCGCTCCGACTCCAGCACGCGCGTCACCGGCTTGCCCCGGCGGGCGGTGGCCTTCCAGTCCACGTCGCGCGCGCTGTCTCCCTGGGCATAGTCGCGCAGGCGAGCGAACTCGCTGCCCCGGCCATCCCGGCGCAGCTGCCGCAGGCCCAGGTTCACCAGGTCCAACGCGGCTCCGGACAGCAACAGCCGGTTGGCGCCACGCAGGTCCGGGTACACGGAGATGGCCTGCGCGGCGGGGAACACGCGCTCATGGGACACGAGGCCCAGCGGGCCCTGGACTCGCGCGTACACGTCTCCGAAGTCGAAGCGCCCGCGCTTCGCCGGCGTCACCCGGTACACCCAGCGCGTCTCACTGTCCGCTTGGAGTTCCAGCGGGGCTTCCTCGGGCGTGGCGGTGAAGGACTCCGGCACGCCGTCCTTGAGGCGCACGCGCACCGTGCGACCGCCTCGGTGCACCACGCGCAGCTCGACCTTGTTGGGCACGCCGACGTTGAGCCGCTGCGGCAGCACGCGCCGCACCTCCAGCTTCGCCGAGCGGGCGCTGAAGAAGTCCAGCAGGGCCAGCGCCAGGGCCAGCGCATCCAGGGCGACCACGGCGCCGCCCAGGCCGGGAAAGAAACCCGCGGCCATCATGGGCAGGGCCAGGAGCGCGAGCAGCCCCCAGAGGCGCCCGGTGGGAATCACCGGGGGACCTCCACGGCCTGCACCACCTCGCGCAGCACGTCCGACGGCGTGGCGCCATCCAGCTCCGCGTCCGGCGACAGCAGCAGGCGGTGCTTCAGCACGGGGCCGGCGAGGAAGCGCACGTCATCCGGCGTGACGAAGTTGCGTCCGCGCAGGGCCGCCAGGGCCTTGGCCGCGAGCAGCAGATGCACACCCGCGCGAGGACCCGCGCCCAGCCGGATGCGACCGGAGGCGCGCGTCGCCGACACCAGCTTGCGGATGTAGCTGAGCACCGGCGGCTCCACGTTGACCTCGTTGAGCGCGGCACGCGCGGCCAGCAGGCCCTCTTTCGTCACCGCGGCGCTCACGCCAGCGCGCGCCAGGTCTCCCGAGTCGAAGCCCCGGTGCACCGACGCCAGAATCGCGTCCTCTTCCTCCGGCGCGGGGTAGCCCACGTCGATCTTCAGGAGGAAGCGGTCCAGCTGCGCCTCGGGCAACGGGTACGTGCCCTCCGACTCCACCGGGTTCTGCGTGGCGAACACCGTGAAGAGGGGCGACAGCGGCAGGTTGCGGCCCTCCAGCGACACGCCGCGCTCCTGCATGGCCTCCAGCAGCGCGGACTGCGTCTTGGCCGGGGCGCGGTTGATTTCGTCCGTCAGCAGCAGGTCCGTGAAGATGGGACCGCGCACCAGCACGAAGCCCTGCGTCTTCAGGTCGAACACGCTGGTGCCCAGGATGTCCGCCGGCATCAGGTCCGGGGTGAACTGGATGCGCTTGAAGTCGGAGCTGATGCTTCGCGCCAGCGCCTTGGCCATCAGCGTCTTGGCCACGCCGGGCACACCCTCCAGCAGCACGTGGCCGCCAGCGATGAGGCCGCAGAGCATCAGCTCCAGCACCTCGTCCTGGCCCACGACGGCCTTGCGCACCTCGCGCAGCACGCCCTCGCGGATGGCGTGGGCGGCCTGCACGGCGGAGCCAGTGGGCACGAGGGTGGAGGCGGGGTCATTCGCGTTCATGGGGTTCCGGGAGTGCTGCGCCGGGCGGAGCCGGCGGAGTGAAGGCGTTGGCGCAGGCCCGCCGCGCGGGCCGCGAGCTGCTGGAGGTCGGAGTCGTTGGCCGCGGTCTCGGCGCGGGCGGCCACGTCATTCAGGCCGCGCGCCAGGTCCTCGCGTCCGCGCTCCTTCAGCGCGTCCGAGACGGCGGTGTGCGCGGCGTGCGCGGGCAGCCCCGCATGCAGGGCCAGCTCCTGGGTGAGTCCACGCGAGACGAGCTTCGCGGCGAAGGCGTGGTGGCGCCCCTCGCGATACAGCCGCGCCATGGCGAACAGGGCATCGGTGGCGCCCACGCGAGCGGACTCAGGAGGAGGACGCGGGGGGCCAAAGCGCTTGAGCGCCACGGACCACAGCGCCACGCCGACGAGCAGTTGGAGCACCGCGAACTGCAGCCCGTAGCGCCGCGCGAAGTCCACCACCGAGCGCTCGTTGGTGAAGCCGTGATGGAACTCGTCGAACTCGTAGGGGCCCGGCCCCAGCGCGCGCAGGGAGGACAGCCAGAACTGCGCGTTGTCCGCGCGCGCCAGCGCCCCATTCATGGCCAGCTCCGGCGCGCCCACCACCAGCACCCGGCCCTGGCCGTGAGGCACCACCGCCGCCACCATGCGTCCCAGCCGCTCGTCCTCGAGCACGGGGACGGCGTTCTCCGGCAGCTCCAGATAGGCCTGCACCTTCACCTCCACCCGCTCCACGCCCAGCGTGTACGGGGAGGGGAAGGGCGGCACCAGCGTGCGCATGGGCAGCGTCGTGTCCGCCTTGGTGAGCTTCACCCCCAGGGCATCCAGCAGCGGGTTCTCCCGCGAGCCCCAGGGGACGTAGACCACCGTGCCGCCCGCCACCACGCGCTCCAGGAGCTCCGTCACCTCGCGGTCGTCCAGGTGGCTGGCGCGAAAGGCATTGAAGCCGACGCGCGGCACGTGCTCGTCGCCCAGGCCCGCATCGGGCTCGGCGGCGAGCTGTGTCTGCTCCAGGTCATCCTCGCGCGAGCCCTCCACCTCCACCGCCAGCAGCACCGGCGTCGAGGTGTCCGCGCCGGTGATGCGCAGGTCCGCCATGCGGCGGGTCACCGGCAGGCCGCTCTCCTCGGCCAGCAGGAACAGGGCGCGCGCGCCGTCTTCGTGCGCGCGATAGGTGGACAGGGTGTCGGCGAACTCGCCGCGCTTCGCGCCCTTCACGAGCAGCGAGCCGAGCACCGCGGTGAGCACCAGCCCGCCCACCACCAGCAAGGGAAAGCGGTCACGCACCGGCGGCCTCCAACGTGGCGGGCGCGGCCAGCATGGGCGCGGTGAGCGAGCGGAACTCCTGGTAGCCCGACTGGCCCACCGGGGTGTTGCCGTACCAGGCGAAGTCGAAGCGCAGCGTCAGCTCGCGGAAGCGGGGCTTCCACTCGGTGCGCCCCTTGAACTGGCTCAGGTAGTCCCAGTTCGACAGCGTCACGTCGTAGAGAATGGCGCCGTCGCGATGAAGCCGGGACAGCAGCGCCAGGTAGAGGCTGCGCACCGCCTCGCGGTACTCCCCGCGCGCCGCCAGCTCGTCCGCCAGCTGGGCCCAGCCCTCCGGCGGGCGCGACAGCGCGTGCGCCGGGTCTCCCGCGAGCGTCGTGGCATCCAGCGTGGAGACCTCCAGGCCCGCCTCCCGGTGGCTCGGACGGGATTTGCGCAGGGCCCGCATCAGCACCACGCCCAACACCACCACCGTGAGCGCCACCAGCATCACCACCAGGACATTGGCCACGGCGCCGCCGGTGACGGCGGGGGGCGCGACGTCCACCGGGGCGGGGGCCTCGTCGCGCTTGAAGAACTCCTTGAGCCACTCGCCCAGCTTGTCGATGAAGCGGCGCCACCAGCCCGGAGGCTCCGGGGGCGGCGTGGGCTCCTTGGTCTCTTCGTCTCGGGGCGGCGCCACGGCGAACTCCGGCCGCGCGAGGATGTCGCGTGCCCGCGCCGAGGCGACACGTGCGTCCGCCTTCTCCTGCGCCTCCACCGTCGACGTGGCCTGCGTCAGGCCCCGCTCCAGCGCGGCCAGGGCCGACTCGCAGTCCTCGTTGTCGTACGCCTGCCGCTCCACCGCGCGCACCAGCCGGTCCAGCTTGCCGCGCTCACCGGGGCCCAGGGCGCCCATGCGCTCGAAGCGAGGGTCGCTGGCGGTGTCCTCGCCCTCGCAGGCCTGTGCCACCTGGCCCAGCCGCCGCGCCGCATCGCGCCCGGAGGTGACGGGAGGACGCGGCGCCACTTCGTCCGCCCGGGCGGGGCTTCCGACGAGCAGTCCCAGTCCCAGCGCCACCGCGAGCACGGCCGCGCTGCGCGGGCCGAGCGGCTTGCCGGAGTCTCGCGTCGGGAGCTGCTGCGCGGCCGCCATCAGGTCGAGCCCCTCCTGCCTCACCCGGCCATCCACCAGCAGCAGCGTGGCGGTGGCGGCGCGCACCGGCTCGAAGAGGGCGAACGTCGTGGCCACGAGGAACAGGAGCCAGGGCGCGTTGTCCAGCGAGGCGAAGCGCTCCGCGAAGGTCAGGTCGATGCCCAGGAGCTTCCGGGCCAGCATCAGCAGGAAGTTGAACGCGATGTGCAGGTTGAAGAAGACCAGGACCTGCACGCTCATGAGGATGCGGACCATCGTCGCGGTGCCACGCGCCGGGCCCAACAGCCGCGAGCAGTGCCCATACAGCCCCAGCACGCTCCCCCGGCCCTGCATCACCGCCGCGTAGCCCACGCTCGCCGAGGAGAACACGACGTAGGCCACGCCCAGGCCGAACAACAGGGCCATGCCGTCGAAGACGAAGAGGTAGCCCACCGCGACGCAGAGCGAGGGCAGGCGCCCCAACGCGGCCTTCAGCGAGTCCCACGTCGAGGGCTCGCCTTGACCCTCCAGGAGCCGGGCCTGGATGTGGTGACACGCGGCGCCCTGGCACACGCCTCGGAGGAACCACGCCAGCGTGAGCGCCAGCGTGGGCAGCACCAGCGGGCGTCCCAGTCGCACCGCCTCCGCCAGGTACAGCATGGCGGCGACGACGGCCGCGCCGCCGGGCAGGGTGAGGGCCCAGACGCCCGTGCTCCGGGCGCACAGGCGCAGCGCCGCGTCCATCAGCGAGACGGCGTTGCGCGGGCGCAGCTCAAGCGCGGAGACGGCCATGGGCTAGCTCGCCACCACGGAGGCGACCAGATAGATGCCGCCCCAGACGAGGAAGAGCCCCACCAGCGCGAGCATCCCGTTGCCCACCGTCCACTCACGCCGCTCACCCGGGCCCTCCAGCGCCTTGAGGCGCCGGCCCAGACAGCTCGCGCAGCGGTTGATGCCCTCGAACTGCGTGGTGCATTCCCGGCAGATGACCCGCCGGCACTCCACGCAGATACCGAGGCCGGCGCGCTCCGGGTGGTAGTGGCAGCGGCCCGAGCCCTGAATCATGCCGCCACCTTACGCAAACCCGGGCCCGCCACACCACCCCCGCGCGCTGTCTCGGAGCTCGGCTTAGAGCTCGTCCAGGAACTCGTCGTTGTAGGTGTACCGCGACAGCCGCTTGACGAGCGCTTCCATGGCCTCCACCGGCTTCACCGCGTGGAGCATCTGCCGCAGCTTCTTCACCTTCTCGTACTCGCGCAGGGTGAAGAGCTTCTCCTCCTTGCGCGTGCCGGACTGGGCGATGTTCACCGCGGGGAAGACGCGCTTCTCCGCGAGCAGGCGGTCAAGCGTGACTTCCGAGTTACCGGTGCCCTTGAACTCCTCGAAGATGACCTCGTCCATGCGGCTGCCGGTGTCGATGAGCGCCGTGCCGATGATGGTCAGCGAGCCCGCCTCTTCCGTGGCGCGCGCGGCGCCGAAGATGCGCTTGGGGCGCTCCAGCGCGCGGCTGTCCACGCCGCCGGACATGGTGCGGCCGGAGTTGTCGATCTCCTTGTTGTAGGCGCGCGCCAGACGGGTGATGGAGTCCAGGAGGATGACCACGTCCTTGCCGTTCTCCACCAGCCGGCGGGCGCGCTCCAGCGCCAGCTCCGCCACCTTGAGGTGGTCGGCGGTGGGCCGGTCCGAGCTGGAGGCGACGACCTCCGCCTTGATGCTGCGGCGCATGTCCGTCACTTCCTCAGGCCGCTCGTCGATGAGCAGCACCATGACGTGCGCCTCCGGGTGATTGGAGATGACGGCCTGGGCGATGCGCTGGAGCATGATCGTCTTGCCCGTCTTCGGCGGGGCGACGATGAGCGCGCGCTGGCCCTTGCCGATGGGAGACACGAGGTCCAACACCCGCGTCACCATCTCCTTGTGGCCGCACTCCAGCTTGAGCCGCTCGGTGGGGTCCACCGACGTCAGGTCCGCGAAGTGCGGCAGCCGGGGCGCGCCTTCCAGCGGGCGGCCGTCCACCGTGTCGACCTTCTGGATGATGCCCTTGTGGCCGCGCATCTGCGCGAAGGCCGTCAGGTACTGGCCCTGTCGCAGGCGCAGCTTCTGCACCAGGTTCTTGGGCAGCTCCGGGTCGTCCGGCGCCGCCAGGAGGTTTCGCTTCACCTGCCGCAGGAAGGCGTTGGGGCCCTTGGCCTCCGTGTCCAGCACGCCCTCCACGGGCGCCAGGTTCGACTGCTGCGCCGCCTGGCCCTGCTGACCACCGCCGTGGTGCTGGCGCGAGTGCTGCTGGCCGCCACCGTGGCCGCCGCCCTGCGGCTGCTGCTGACCCTGCTGGGGCTGCTGCGGGCCCTGCTGCTGCTGGGCCTGACGCTGCTTGTGCTGCTCCAGCTCCTGCGGCGTCAGGAAGACCTGGACCTGCTGCCCGTCCGGGCCCGGCTGCATCCGGTACGCCTGGCCATCCGGCGTGAAGAGCACCTGCGCGCCACGACGACGACGGCGCCGACGACGGCGGCGTCCACCGGGCTGGCCGGGTTGTCCGCCGGGGCCACCACTGGCCGAGGCGCCACCGCCTTCGCCCTCGTCTCCACCCTCGTCGTCGCCTTCATCGCCGCCATCGTCGTCCGCTTCGGGAGGAGGGACAGGACGGGCGGCCGCGGGCGGCGGCGGGGTATCACGTGGATCGCGGTTATCGGAGTTTTCGCTCATGAGGTTTCCAGACCGTGTGCGCCCCACACGGGCCATCCCGAGGGGAGGGCGGGGGGACGCAGGGTGACTCAGGCTGTGGGACAGGGAGCCGGGCGCGGGGCCCTGAGACACGGAAGGCCGAACCGCCGGTCCCTGGAGCACCCTGGCGGCCCGAAAGCCGACCAGCGTGCATGAGGAACACTAACAGAGGACGCCCGGCGCGCTCCCGGTTTTTTCGCCCGGTGTTGGCGGGCGGACCCCGCCCCGCCGTGCCGTCGTCAGCGAACGGTGAGGGTGAATGGCATCATCGCCTTCATCCCCGGGCGCAGGAGTTCCAGGTTCACCCCCGCGTCGCGCGCCAGCTGTCGCAAGGCGGCGGGGAAGGGCTCGGAAGGCGCCGGGAGCAGGGCAAGGGCCGCTTGCACGCCCGGCTCCCCGCCCATGCTGGAGAAGAAGCCGCGCGCCTCGCCCATCAGCACCAGGTCCAGCTCCTCGGCCTGGGGGACGCCCGCGTGTTTGCGAGCGGACTCCACCGCGTCATGCAGGCCGCCCAGCCGGTCCACCAGTCCCCGCGCGAGCGCGTCCGTGCCGCTCCACACCCGGCCTCGGGCGATGGCGTCCACCTCCGCCTTGTCCTTCTTGCGCGCGCGGGCCACCTCGGTGATGAACATGTCGTAGGACGCGTCCACCCACTGCTGCACCGCCGTCTGCTGCTCCGGCGTCCAGGGCTGCCAGGTGTCGAAGACGTCCGCCATGGGAGAGCGGCTCAGCGTCTCCTGGCTGATGCCCAGCTTTTCGCCCAGCAGGCCCTGTAGCGCGGGCTTGATGTAGAAGACGCCGATGCTGCCGGTAATCGTCGTGGGCAGCGCCAGCATCTCCGTGGCGCCCATGGCCGCGTAGTATCCGCCGGACGCCGCCATGTCGCCCATGGAGGCGATGACGGGCTTCACCTTCGCCGCGTCCAGCACCGCCTGGTACATGAGATAGGAGGCCAGCACCTCGCCGCCGCCCGAGTCCACGCGCAGGACGATGGCGACGACGGACGGGTCCGACTTCGCCGACTCCAGCGCGCGCACCACCGTCTCCGCGCCGGCGATGCGGCTGAAGCCCAGCGGGTCCTCGCGGCTCTTGCCTCCGGCGATGGTGCCCAGCACCGGCACCACGGCGATGCGGCGACGCTTGCCCCAGCGGTCCTCGCGCTCGTCGCGAGGCGCGTACGCCGCGCTGAAGCGGGCCCGAGGCGCCATCTCCCGCACCTTCCCGTCCAGCTCCGCGGGGTGGATGATGGCGTCCACGAAGCCCAGCTCCTGGGCCCGCTTCGGCGTGGGCAGGCCCGCGGCCCACAGCTCGCGCAGCTTCTCCACCGGCACCTTGCGCGACTCCGTCACCGCGCGCTCGTACCAGCTCACCTCGTTGTCCAGGTACGCGCCCACCGCCTCGCGCGACGCGTCGCTCGGCTCGCTGAGGGTGAGCTGCTCGGGGGCCGTCTTGTACTTGCCCACGCGCGCCACGTCCCACTTCACCCCGAGCTTGTCCATCGTCCCGCCGAAGGTCTGCAGGTGCGCGGCCAGGCCGTTGATGTGCAGGAAGGACTCCGGCACCGCGTAGATGCGCTCCGCCGCCGTCGCCACGAAGTAGCCCATGTCATCCACTGACAGCAGCACCGCCATCACCCGTTTGCCGGACGCGCGCAGCCGCAGCACCGCCTGTCGCAGCTCCTCCGCCTTGCCCCAGTCCACCCCCGGCAGGCCCTCCATCTTCAGCACCACGCCCGACAACCGCTCGTCCTTCGCGGCCAGGTCCAGCCAGCGCGACAGCCGCAGGAACGGGTCCGCCTCGCTCACGCCGAGCACCGCCAGGAGCGGACTGCCTCCGCTGGCCAGCACGTCGTTCAAGTCGAGCATCGTGACGACGCCCCCGGGCGGACGCAGCGAGCGATAGCTCTCCGAAGACAGGCGCACACCCAGGACATGGTCCGTGCCGTCCTCGCCGCCACCCGCCGCGTACGTGACGCCGATGTGGCCGGTGTCCACCGTCGCCGCCAACTGGAGCGCCAGCGGTACGCCGCTGACGAAGCCGTGCGACACGCCTCCGCCCAGCCGCAGCCCCGGAATCACTTCCGCCTGGAGCGTGTACGTCGCCTGCCCCTCGCGGAAGGCCCCCTCGGAGAAGAGCCAGTCGATGCCCAGCGTGAAGCGCTCGTCCAGCGGGCGCAGGCCCAGGCCGAAGTCGTACTTGCGTTTGACCTCCAGGCTCCCCTCGGTGGGCGCGTTGAGGTCCTTCACCACCGCCGCCAGCGACAGGGCGCGCACGGGGCGGGCGGTGAGGCCCACGTCGAACGTGTCCAGCGCGTCGATGTCGTCATCGTCGGAGCTGAAGCCGTGCCAGGAGCCGCCCAGTTGCAGCGTGGGCGAGCCCAGCGACAGGCCCAGCGACGTACGCCGGTAGTCCGGCTCGTGCCGCCCGCGAATCCACTCCATGGATGCGCCCATGCCCACGCCCACGAGCTGCGCGCCCAGGAAGACGCCGTCCGCGACGCTGTCGCGCTCCAGGTTGCGCTCGTGCAGGTAGAACAGCTGCCCGGAGCGGACGAAGCCCAACCCGGCCGGGTTGAGCGACAGGGCGGTGGCCTCGTCCACCAGGGCCGCGCCGGTGGGCGGCAGCGTCATCCCCCGCGTGGGGACGGGGGCCTGGACGATGGTGCTCGTCTGAGCGAGCGCGAGCGACGGGAGCAGCAGCAGGAGGGCGAGCAGGCGCATACGCGCCAGGACTCTAGGCCGCGCCCGCCCGAGGACAAGCGCCGCGTGTCACCAGTCCTCGGTTCCGGACACCCCGTCGAGCGGGTCATCCACCTTCTTCTTCTTTTTCTCCTCGGAGCGGGTGCGTCCGCCGCGGTCCTCCGCGCCCCAGTCCTCGGTGCCGCCCCGGTTGTCGAGCGGGTCGGAGCTGCGCACCACCTTCTCGCCGCCACCCTCGCTGGTGTTCACCATCTGATTCACCATGCGCTCCATCTCCTGCTTGAGCTGACCGAACTCGTCGCCCTGGAGCACCACGCGGCGGCTTCCGAGCTTCTTGCCGTTGCGCAAGTCGTAGTAGCCCAGGATGAGCTCGGAGCCCTCGCCCGAGGCCTTCACCGTGCCCACCATGGCGCGCTCCAGGCCCATGGACTTGCCCAGCCCCGCCACGCCGTTGGCCTGGGGAATGCCACGCGACACTTCGCTGGCCACGCGGTCCAGCTGCGCGTCGTAGGCCTTGTACGAGGCGGTGGGCACCAGCTCCGTGCTCACCTCCACGTCGTCCGGCGTCACCTCCATGAGCTGGCCGAACTGGCGGAAGCCCGGCCGTTCGATGCGCAACAGATGCTTGCCCACCGCCAGCGCGGGAATCGTCACCGGCGTGTGGCCGGCCAGTTCACCATCCACGTAGACACGGGCGCCAGCGGGCCGCGACTTCACCGTGGCGCTGCCGCGCAGCTGGGACGTGCGGCCGGTGGCCACCTGCACGCGCAGGGCGATGAAGTCCCGGCTGAAGCGCTTGGGGTTGAGTTCGAAGGTCGGCGACACGGCGATGAGGTCGATGAGGACGAGCTTCGCCTCCTCCACGTCGCCGCGCAGGTGCAGGAGCGCCGCGTACAGCGCCAGCGACTCGCACAGGGGCGAGCAACCCCTCATGGACGACGGCGCGCCGTTGAGCTCCTTGAGGGTGGCGCGGACCTTCGCCTCCGCCTCGTCGTACTCCTTCTTGTCGAAGGCGGCGGCGCTCTCCGAGTACCCCTTGCGGGCACGCTCGAGCGCGGACTGGGCGGCGGGGTCTCCGGGCAGGCCGAAGAGCTCCTCGGGTTTGCGCACGGTGAAGCCGGAGAAGTTCCCCAGCGCCTCGTTCATGTAGCCCTCCATCTGGACCGCGGTGGCCTCGGAGGCCGGGTCCATGGGGACGAGGAGGCTGGAGACACGCCGGGCCGGGGCGGGGGACGCCGCCAGGGCGAGCGAGGGAAGCAGGGCGAGGACGAGGGCTCTCATGGGGTAACCTCTGAAACGAGCGACGCGAGCGGCGAACCGTCATTCAACCCGTGGCTCAGAAGCCTGTTCCTCCGGTGATGGGATTGAAGGGACGGCCCTTGTCCTGGGTCGCCACGAAGACGGCGCCCGCCGTCACCGCCGCCACGCCACCGACGGCGGCCCAGAACCACGGCCGCTTCAGCAGGGACACGCCCGTGCCACCGCTCTCCGCGACGCGGGGCGACATGGCGCCGTGGATGAAGTCGCGGACCTGCTGCGCGGCCGCCTCGGGGCCCCGCTTGCGGTCCTTGCCCGACAGGTCGATTTCCACGCCGCGCAGCCGGGCCTGGGTGCGCACGTCCCAGACCTGGAGCTCCGCCTGGAGGCGGCCCTTCTTGTCCTGGGACACCGCGGCCAGCACCAGGTAGCGGGCATCCAGGCGCTCGGCGATGGCGCCCGTCTCGGGAGGCAGCGTCTCGCTGTCGAAGGCCTCCTGCGAGCCGGCGCGCACGGCGGCCTCGCGGATGGCGGACAGGCCCGGCCCGGGCACAAGCGTCGCCTTCACCTCGGCGCTCCCGGTGGACTTCACCTCCGCGTACTGGGCGAAGGACGTGTAGCCCGGCAGCGTCACGATGACGGCGTGGTGGCCGGCGGGGACGGACACGCCCTTGAGCGGCGTGACGCCGAGCTCCTGGCCGCGCACGTGGACCTGCGCGCCCGCGGGCTGGGACTCCACGGCGAGAGTGCCAGCGGGCCGCGCGCTCACTTCGGCGCGCGCCTCGTCGAAGGCCTTCTGCACGTCCTGACCGAAGAGCGCCTTGTCCGGGCGGGTGGCGGGCTCGGCCACCACGGAGCGGATGAAGGACTCCTTCGCGCCAGCCGCGTCGCCATTGAGCATCCGGGCCGCGCCGAGGAACAGGAACGCCTCACCCAGCCGCTCGGGCCGCAGCTCACCGGGGGCCTGCTCGTACGCCTCGGCGGCCGCGCGGAACTTCGCCTCGGCGACCTCCGGGTCCAGGTTGTCGTAGGCGGCCCGGCCGTCCTCGAACAGCCCGTCGGCCTTCGTCAGCGGCGTCGGCTCCGGGGGCGGGAAGGCCGCGCCCAGGTCCACGAACTGCACGTCTCCGCCGCGCTGCAGGTGACGCGTCAGTTCCGTCTCCAGCTTCAGCGCCGCGGCGGACGCGGCCGAGGCGCGGGCGACGGAGAAGAGCGCCACGGGGCCGGTGGACACGGCGGGCGTGGCGGCCAGCGACGGCCTCGTGCTGGGCTTCTCCGGCTCGGTGGCGCTCGGAGGGGGCGGCGCCACCGGCGTGGCCACCGCGGCGGGCGGAGGCTTCGCGGCGGGCGCCTCGGGCTTGTTGGTGGGGTGCGGCTTCGAGTCCGGCTCTCCGAAGACCATGGGCTCCGGGGACGCGACGTCGTTCGTGTCCGCCGTGTCCGTGTCCTCCACGGGCGGGGCTTTCTTCACGTCCCTGCCCGAGGGCTTCTTCTTCACCACCTTGGTGGGCACGGCCTTCTTGCGCGCGGACTTCTTGCGCGTCGTCTGGGCATGAGCGGGAAGGACGGCCAGCAGCAGGGTGAGGAGCAGGGCGATTCGGCGGAACGTAGTCACGGCGCCGGATGCTAGCCGAGCGAGGGGAGCCCCGTCACGGCCCTCCGCCCCGGGGGCAATCCGGGGCGGGGGGGACCCGCGGCAGGATGACGGATGGCTAGACGTCCAGCGCTTCGACCTCGCCCGCGCGCTCCATGATGAACCGGAACCGGGCACTCACGTCCTTGCCCATCAGGTCATTGATGACGCGGTCCGTCTCGATGGGGTTGTCGATCGTGACTCGCAGGCTCATCCGGTTTTTCTGGTCCAGCGTCGTCTCCTTGAGCTCGTCGGCGGTCATCTCACCGAGGCCCTTGAAGCGCATGATGTTGGGCTTGGCGTTGCCCTTCACCTTCTCGCGGATGATTCTGTCGCGGTCCGCCTCGTCCAGCGCCCAGTACGTCTCCTTGCCGATGTCCACGCGGAACAGCGGAGGCTGGGCGATGTGGATGGCGCCGCTCTCGATGAGCGGGCGCAGGTGCCGGTAGAAGAACGTCAGCAGCAGCGTGGCGATGTGGTGCCCGTCGCTGTCGGCGTCCATCAGCAGGAAGACGCGGCCGTAGCGCAGCTTGGTGATGTCGAAGTCCGCGCCGATGCCGCAGCCCAGGGCGCTGACGATGTCCTGGAGCTCCTTGTTGCCCGCGACCTTGTCGGTGGACGCCTGCTCCGCGTTGAGCACCTTGCCCCGCAAGGGGAGGATGGCCTGGGTGCGCCGGTCGCGGCCCTGCTTGGCGGAGCCACCTGCCGAGTCACCTTCGACGAGGAACAGCTCGCTCAGGTTGGGGTCCGTGGACGAGCAGTCCGCCAGCTTGCCCGGCAGGTTGAGCCGGTGGCTGACGGCCGTCTTGCGGCTGACGGCCAGGGACGCGGCGCGACTGGCCTCGCGAGCGCGGGCCGCCAGGATGATGCGGCCGACGACGGCCTCGGCGATGCTCTTGTTGTCGTTGAGCCACTTCTCCAGCGCCGGGCGCAGCACGCCGTCCACCTGCGCCGTCACCTCGGGGTTGTTGAGGCGCGACTTCGTCTGGCCCTGGAACTGGGGCTCCACCACGTACACGGACAGGATGGCCGTGATTCCCTCGCGGATGTCCTCCGCGGTGAGCGTCACGCCCTTGGGCGTCAGGTCGTGCGTCTCGATGTAGTTGCGCACCGCCTTGACGATGGCGCCCTTGAGGCCCGCCTCGTGCGTGCCGCCCATGGGGGTGGGCACGCCGTTGACGTAGGAGCGGATGTGCTCGTCCGTGGCCTCCGTCCACCCCAGCGACGCCTCCAGCCGCACCCCGTTGTCGCGCGAGTGGTAGAAGTTGGTGCTGCCCACCGGTACCAGCGGCTTCTGCCGCTCCGTCACCACCTTGGTGAGGTACTCGGCGATGCCGCCGTCGTGCTTGTACGTCACCGACGTGGCGGGGCTGGCCGTCTCATCCTTCCAGATGACGATCATGCCCTTGTGCAGGTAGCTCTTGGCCTCCAGCCGCTCGCGCACCAGCTCCGCGTCGAACTTCAGCTTCTCCCCAAAGATTTCGGGGTCCGGCTCGAACGTAATGGACGTGCCCGTGCCGCGCGCGCCGCCGTCCGCCTTCAGGGGGCTGGTGGGCTTGCCTCGCGCGTACGTCTGGATGTGGCGCTTGCCGTCGCGTTTGATCTCCACCGTCAGCTTGCGGGAGAGCGCGTTCACCACGGAGCTGCCCACGCCGTGCAGACCGCCCGAGTGGGTGTAGTTGCCCTGCTCGAACTTGCCGCCCGAGTGCAGCGTCGTGAGGATGACCTCCACGGCGGGCTTCTTGAGCTTGGGCATGATGTCCACGGGGATGCCGCGCCCGTTGTCCACCACGGTGATGCTGCGGCCATCCTTGTGGAGCGTCACTTCGACGGTGGTGGCGTGGCTGTTGATGACCTCGTCCACCGAGTTGTCGAGGATCTCCCACAACAGGTGGTGATACCCGGTGCCGTCCGTCCCGCCGATGTACATGGCCGGGCGCTTGCGCACCGGATCCAGGCCCTCGAGGACCTGGATGTCGGCGCCTGTATAGCTTTCCTTCTTCGTCGCCATGGCGTCCTCTGGCTAGTCCTTCTTCTCGGGCAACGGGATGAAGACGACGGGCCGGGCCACGTCCTCCACCGCGTCGCGCTTGGACATCTCGTGGCCCTTGCCGCCGCGGCCCGTCACCCCGTACTTCGCGGGGGCGAGCTGCAGCTTGCGGCCCTTCTGCGTCTCGAAATCCAGCTTCGCGTCCTTCTGGTTCGGCGCGGTGACGAGGAAGTCGACCACCTGGTCGTCCGCGTCCACCTTGATGACGGTGACGCCCTTGCCAGGGCCGGCCAGCTCGTTGATTTCCGCCGCCTTGCACACCAGCGCGTTGGTCTTCTTGGTGAGCACCGCGAGCAGGTCCTTCTCGCCCACGGCCTGCACGCCGATGATCTCATCGCCCTCGCCCGTCTTGGCGTAGCGACGTCCGGCGCGCGTGGAGACCTCCAGGTGAGGCTCCAGGAGGAAGCGCATGCCCATGCCCTGCTTCGTCACGCCCAGGAGCTTCTGCGGACTCGCCAGCCGCGTGTCGAGCGAGAGGGCGGCGACCACGCGCTCGCCGTCGTCGAACTTGAACAGCTTCTGGACGGGGTCGCCGTAGCCGGTGGAGGCGGGGATGTCGTTGAAGCGGGTGACGTAGGCGGTGCCGAAGTTGCTGAACAGGACGAGGTTCGCCTTCAGGCTGCCGGCGAGCACGGCCATGACGGCGTCGCCCTCGCGCAGGCGGGTGGAGGACGGGTCCTTGACCTCGCGCACGCGCTTGACCCAGCCGTCGCGGGTGATGACCACATGGGCATCCTCGTCCGCGATGAACGCGTCGGCGTTGAACTCCACTTCCTCGGAGCCCGCGCCACCAATCTTGGTTCGGCGCTTGTCGTTGTAGAGCCCCTTGATTTCGGCGAGCTCGTCCTTGACGGTGCCCCAGACCTTCTTCTTGTCCTTGAGGATGCCCTCGATGCGTTTGATCTCCGCGCGCTTCTCCTTGAGCTCCTTCTGGACGACCAGGATCTCCAGGCGGGCGAGCTTGTAGAGCTTCATCTCCAGGATGGCGTCCACCTGGAGCTCATCCAGCTTGAAGCGCACCATCAACTTCTGGGCGGCGTCCTGCTTGCCCTCGGACTGGCGGATGATGCGGATGATCTCGTCCAGCGCGTCGTAGGCCTTCTCGAAGCCCTCGAGCAGGTGGACGCGCTTCTGCAGCTCGCCCAGCTCGTGCTGGTAGCGCCGCGTGACGATGCCGAAGCGGAAGTCGAGGAAGAACTGGAGGATGCTCTTGAGGTCCAGCCGGCGCGGCGTGCCGACCTCGGGGTTGTCGTCGCTGGGGACGAGGCAGGTGAGGTTGACGCCGAACGTCGTCTGCAGGGGCGTGTGCTTGTAGAGGTACGCCATCACCAGGTCGGCGTTGGCGTCCTTCTTCAGCTCCAGGACGATGCGCACGTCCTTGGTGGACTCGTCGCGCACGTCGACGATGAGCGGCAGCTTCCGCTCGCGCACCAGGTCGCCAATCTTCGCGACCAGGGTGGACTTGTTCACCGTGTAGGGGATGGACGTGACGATGATCTGCGTGCCGCCGCGCTTGAGCTCCTCGGTGTCCCACTCGCCGCGGATGCGGACGCTGCCCTGGCCCGTCTCGTAGATGTCGCGCAGCTCCTTCTTGTCATTGAGGATCTGCCCGCCGGTGGGGAAGTCCGGGCCCTTGATCCACTTGAGCAGATCCTTGGTGAGCAGCGCCGGGTTCTCGATGAGCGCGACCAGCGCGTCCACCAGCTCGCCCAGGTGGTGGGGCGGGATGTTGGTGGCCATGCCCACGGCGATGCCCGTGGTGCCGTTCATCAGCAACTGCGGCACCCGCGAGGGGATGACGATGGGCTCGTTGCGCGTGCCGTCGTAGGTGGGCCGGAAGTCGACCGTCTTGCGCTCCAGCTCACCCAACATCTCGGTGGCGAGCTTCTCCAGTCGGCACTCGGTGTAGCGGTAGGCGGCCGCGGAGTCGCCGTCGAGCGAGCCGAAGTTGCCGTGGCCGTCCACCAGCGGGTAGCGCAGGGAGAAGTCCTGCGCCATGCGCACGAGCGCGTCGTAGATGGAGGCGTCGCCGTGCGGGTGGTAGCGACCCATGATGGCGCCGACCACCTGTGCGCACTTCTGGTACTTCGTGTCGAACGACAGGTTCAGGTCGTTCCACATGCCGTACAGGATGCGGCGCTGCACGGGCTTGAGGCCGTCGCGCACGTCCGGCAGGGCGCGTGAGGTGATGACCGACAGGGCGTAGTTGATGTACCGGCGACGCGCCTCGTCAGCGAGCGAGGCGGGGATATATCCATCTCCACCACCCGCCGAGCCCGAGGCTCCACCCCCGCCACCCGCGCCTCCCTGCTTCTTTGGCGTCTTCTTTTCGGCTTCTGCGCGCATGCTCTTCAAACCCAGGTGAGAACGTCTCGTACCCGAACGCGGTGCGTGACTCGCGCACTCCGCGCCATGGAATCTGGAAGCTGTAACAAAGCGGCGGGACTACCATGGCCCCCTGACAATTGGAACGAATTCGGGGGGTTGCGTATCCTCGGAGGCATCCTACCTGAAAGCCCGTCCAGTTCGGTCCCAAGGTGAAACATCCCTGTAACCCCTTGGAATTCCGAGGGCGAGGGCCCATGGGACTCACCTGGGGACGGGACGGTGGGTGCGGGTAGGAGAGGACGCCCGGTTGGCTCCTGGGAGGCCCTGGACAGGTAGGACAGGGTGGGCTTGCTCCCTTGCCCGGGCATCGACGCGGCGTGCTGGAGACGGGGGTATGAAGCGGGGCGAGCGATGACCCAGGTCCATTCCTTCTACCGTGCGCTCGCGCCTCCCGAGCCCCTGCGCCCGTTCATCCAGGCCTTCTGGCTGTACGACGGGTATCGGCCCGGGCATGGGCTGGAGCGGGTGCTGCCCACGGGAACGCTGGAGCTGGTGATTCCTTTGGCGGGGCAGCGACTGGAGTGGAGGGAGCTGGATGGTGAGGCGGGGGCGTGCGCGGAGGCGTTGGTCTCTGGTCCTCGGCGTGCCGCGTTCGACGTTCCCACGGCGCAGCAGTCCATGCTCGCGGGCGTCCACTTCCGCGCGGGGGGCGCCTGGCCCCTCTTGGGCGTTCCCCTGGATGCGCTGGCCGGGCGGCACGTGGAGCTGTCCTCGTTGTGGGGGCCTGTCGCGACGCGGTGGGTGGCGCGACTCTCCGAGGCGTCGAGTGACGAGGAGCGCTTCGCGCTTCTGGGCACGGCGTTCCTTGCCCGGCATGCGTCGCTCCGGTCCGTGCATGAGGCGGTGTGGACGGCGCTGGGGCGACTTCGAGCGAGTACGGCGGACGTGCCTGTCTCTTCGCTCGTCGCGGGCTCGGGCTTGAGTCACCGCAGGTTCATCGAGTTGTTCCGGCGCGAGGTGGGACTGACGCCGCGAGACTTCCTCCGGGTCCGCCGCTTCCAGCAGGCGCTCCAGCGCACGAGAGAGGACGCGACGGCGTCGCTCACCTGGCTGGCGCATGAAGCGGGGTACTGCGACCAGTCCCACTGGTTGCTTGAATGCCGGAAGCTCTCCGGATTGGCTCCGGGGGCCCTGTCAGCGGCCGCTCGCGGCGCCACGGCGCTGCCGCCCGAGGAGCGGGGTCAAATGCTTCCTATCGGGTGAGGCACTGGCGCGCGCATCTTGCCGCGCATGAACGTCATCCTGGGTGCAACGGGAGTGGTGGGAAGCGCGGTCCTCGACGAGCTCGTGAAGCGGGGGGTGCCCACGCGGGCGGCGTTTCGCTCGCGAGTACCGGACCCTCGCGCCACACAGCATGCGCGTGTCGACTTGAGCACGGGCGAAGGACTGGAGGCATGTCTGGACGGTGCGCGGACGGTGTTCCTCGCGACGGGGGACATGGTCGACCAGGTTGGCGCCGAGGTGCGAGTCATCGAGGCCGCGCGCCGCGCGGGGGTGAGCAGGTTGGTGAAGCTCTCGATTCTCTGTGCGGGGAGCGAGGCGTTCTTCCTGGCTCGTGTCCACGGCGCCATCGAGCGTGAGCTGGAGCGCTCGGGAATCCCGAACACCGTGCTCCGGCCCGGGGGCTTCATGCAGAACTTCGTCACGTACTACGGCCATGCGCTGAAGACCGAAGGTGTGCTGCGCCTGCCATGGGGCGATGGAGAGGAGAGTCCCATCGACGCGAGGGACATCGCCCGCGTGGCGGCGGTGTGTCTGACGTCCGAGTCCTTCACGGGGAGGCACCTGGACCTCTGCGGCCCCAAGGCGATGACATACCAAGAGATGACCCGCGTTCTCGGTCAGGCCGCGGGCCGCGAGCTCAGGTACGAGTCCATCCCTGACGGGGTGTTTCGCGAGGCGATGCTGCCGTATGCCGTGAGCCCCGCGCACGTCGAGGGGCTCATCGACATGTTCCGCTTCCACCGAGAGGGCCGGGCACCCAGGGCCAGCGACGCGGTGCTCGAAGTCACGGGCACTCCGCCGCGCTCCTTCGAAGACTTCGCTCGGGAGCATGCCGGGTCATGGCGCGAGGACTGAGGCCCGAGCCGAGGGAGGGCCTTGTCCACGGGCTTCGTTTCAGAGGCAGCCCCGCGCGCGGGTGGGTTCTCCCTTGGGTTGCTGTGGGGGCGCGGCGCTCCCCATGTCCCAGTCGTCGAGCCGGTCGATGTCGGTGATGGCGCCCGCGAACAGGCCGAGGGCACCGCGGCTCTTTGCGCGAAAGGTGCCTCGCACGATGACATAGCGAGGAGGAGTGCGCTCCTTCGACTCCCACGCCTCGCCGAGCACGAGCCACACCGCGCTCATGGGAACGCCACGCTGATGGTCCTGGGGATTGAAGTAGAGGGCCGTGCCTTCATGTTCGAAGGTCCCATAGCCGACGACCTCGACGCGCTTGCCGTCGTAGGCCTCAGGGGCCGCGAGCAGTCGTACCACTGAGACGGACTCGACAGCCGGAGAGGGGGCGCTAGCGCCTGCGACGGCCAGGTAGGCGACGAATGCGATGGTGACGGGCTTCAGGGGGACTCTCCCGACTGGGTTGCCTCCCGCGTGGAACCATCAGCGTTCCGCGCGAGAGGAGAACGTCTCGGTCGTGATTCCGCTTCAGGGCCGAATCCGCGTGCGGATGGCAATCGGGTGGGGGTACCACCGCCCGATTTCAGCCCCGTTTGCGCGCGAGAGATAGAAGGTCCCTAGGGAACTCGACCACTTCACGCGCGGCGATTCGAGAGAGGAGCTGTGCCCCGTGGGCTCCGCGTCAGCTCAGGGCGTCGCCTTGGGCGCCTTGCCCCAGTTGCCGTCCTTGAAGATTCGCACGCCCCGACCACCGCCGCCGCCAATCATGCCGGGCACGGTGGCCTGGATGGGCTTGCCACCGGGTGGCTGATAGACGACCCGCGCCTTGCGCGCGGACGGAATGGACGCGTGGGTGGTGTCGATCAACAGGTAGACCGTCTTGCCGTCGGACTGGATGCGGTCGGTGTCGTGCTTGTGGCTGAGCTCGGCCAGCAGCTCACCGTCATCCACCGTGCTCGCCTCGCTGCCCAGCAGTCGTACCTTCACTCGCAGCCACGTCTGGGCACTGCCGCCGCCCTCGGACGCATAGTCGCGCACGCCCTGGATGATGACGGCCAGGTCGGCGCCGTTGCCCGGGGCCCCCTGCGCGAGCCGCAGCCCTGTCTGCTTGCTGGAGTCCGTGTCGATCAACAACGTGGCGTTGGAGCAGCGGCTCTTGCACTCCTCGCCCCAGGGGTCCTTGTCGAAGCGCAACCGCATGGCGAAGTCGCTGCCCTGCGGCGCGATGACGGCGTCGACGATGACCGGCCGCTCCCCGTCCGCGGGCGCGGTGTACTTGAAGGTGGACCGTTCCTTGGCGACGACGCTCGAGCCGGCGAGGAGGGTGCAGACGAGCAACGGCAGAGAGCGCTTCACGGTGGGTGGACCTCCGAGAAAAAGACGCCCATTCAAGAGGGAAGAGGCCGTGGCGGCAAGTCTCAAGCGTTAGAGTCTTCCCGGGAGGTATGAGAGATGCGAATTCCCTACGTGCGTCAGCTCAAGCTGGGGCCCATGGACAACTTCGTCTACCTGGTCGGCGCGGCGGACTCTCCCGACGTGGTGGTGGTGGACCCTGCGTGGGATGTGGAGGCGATTGAGCGCGCGGTGGCGGAGGACGGCAAGCGCCTGGCCGGAGCCTTCGTCTCGCACTGCCACTTCGACCACATCAACGGTCTGCCGGATTTGCTGTCGCGGCATGACGTGCCCGTCTACGCGCAGCGCGCGGAGGTGGAGTTCTCCGCGGAGTTGCGCGAACTGAAGGACGCGCTGCGTCCACTGGGGCCCGGGGACGCGGTGCCCGTGGGCGCCGAGGTCTTCCAGGCACTGCACACGCCAGGGCACACGCCGGGCTCCCACTGCCTGCTGGCCGGTGACGCGCTCGTGTCCGGGGACACGCTGTTCATCAACGGCTGCGGCCGGTGCGACATGAACGGGGGAGACCCGGAGGCGATGTACCGCTCACTGTCCCAGGTGCTGCTCAAGGTCCCGGACTCGACGCGGCTGTTGCCAGGGCACGACTACGCGGACGTGCCGGTGGCTCCCCTGGGTGACGTGCGTCAGAAGAACCCGTACTTCGCCTTCCCCGACGTGGCGTCGTTCGTCGCGTTCCGGATGCGCCCCCGGAAGTGAGCACTCCGTGAAGCGGGACCGGAGGCGATACGGCCCTCCGGTCCGCTCCGGTGCCGACTACGGGCGCTGCTGGGCGAACATCCAGTCCCAGAAGCCCTGCAGGCCGTAGGTCTCGGACCAGCCCATGTGCGCCGTGCCCGGGTACAGCACATAGCGAACGATGGATCTTCCCGTGGAGATGACGCCGGGTTGCGAGGTCCAGGTCTGCGTCGTCTTGCTGAACAGGTACGTCGTCGTCTGCGTGGATTGGACGAGGGGCGGGAACGCCCAGTAGTTGTAGTTCTTCGTCACGGGGAGCACCCAGGACTGCTCGCCCCACCGGTCCCCGTGGCTGCTGGCGGCCCACACGGGGACGTCCTTCATCTTCGTGAGCGTGTCACCCGGGGCGCCGATGTTGGAGGCGATGGTCGCCAGCGAAGATGAGCGCCTTCTTCTGGCCGTAGTACGTCTTCCAGGTGGTGCTGTTGCGGATGTTCCGCAGCGCCCCGTTGCGCGTCACGACCTCGTAGAGCGCCGTCGGGTTCTGCGCGACGCCCAGCTCGCCGATTCCGTTCAGGTGGATGACGACCGGGTACGTCTCCGTCGAGGTGTTGTAGCCCGGAGGGATGTACTCGCCATAGGGAAGCGGCGAGCCCGCGGGACTCGGCATGTGCACCGAAATCTGGTCTTCGACAGGGGTGATGAGCGGGGCAGGGCGGGTATCGAGTTCCTGGGCGGGAGTCTCTTCCTGGCCCGGCCCGCAGGCCGTGAGGACCGCGACGAAGACGGCGAGCGCAACGCTTCTCATGAATCCACCTCGAGGTGTGGGAGGAGTGCGGCCCTGTCTGTCTATATCTAGATTCACAAGCACACTGGTTTCTGTTGTTTCTTGAGTTGCAATTGAATGTCCGTGGATGGGGCATTGACAGAGGCGCGAAGGGGCCGGGCGAGGAGGAGATGGCGCGCCCGACGCCCATGTCGTAAATGTCCTGTCTGGTCGAATCCTCGCGGAGCCATACGTTGGAGAGTTCTCGGACATGAGTGGGTTGACGGATGCGGAGTTCCTGCGCGACGCCTACATCCAAGAGGGCCTGAGCCCCGTTCCTGGGGTGGTCATCGCCGCATGCACGGTGGGGGATGACTACGACAACCCTGGCAATCGCATCGGCGTGCGCAGGGACGGCGCGTGGCTGGAGTTCGGAGTGTCCGGTGAGGCGGTCCTCTCCGTGGATGCCACCACGGCGGGACTGGCGTACGTCCTCGGAGAGAACGGGACAGTGATTCGCTTCGACTGGAAGACGCCGAGGACACCGGATGCGCTGAAGGCCTCTCGCAAGGTGTTCAAGAACGCGGCCGTCGAGGACCTCGGGCCGCTGCGTCGACTCCGCGTGCTGGGGAACGACGTCGTCTGTGTGGGCGCGGTGGGGCAGGCCTACGTGCTGGGCAAGGCACGTTTCAGCACGCTGCCCCAGCTCACCATCGACGGGGAGGACGTCACCCTCGAAGCCCTCGCGGGCCACGGCCGCGACGACTTCATGGCCGCCACCTCCGAGGGGCATCTGGCGCACTTCGACGGAAAGCGCTGGCGCCGCATCTCGCTTCCGCTGGAGACGGGCTTCAATGGCGTATGCACGCTGAAGAGCGGCTATGCCCTCTGCGGTGGCGAAGGCGCCGTCCTGCTGGGAAGCGGCGACGACTGGCGCGTCATCCGGCCTCCCGACACCGAGCGCGACTACTACGGAATCGCGACGTTCCAGGACCACGTCTACGTGGCGCATCTGGGAGGCATCGACCGGGTGGTCGGCGACAGGCTGAAGCCCGTGGCCATTTCCAAGGCGGACTCGCTGCGCTTCACCGGGCTGCGCGGCGCCGGTGATGGCGTGTGGGCGCTCGCGGACCGGACCGTCGGCTGGATTCACGACGACCGGTGGCACACGGTGGCGGCCGAGCCTCCCTCCGAGTGAGCACGGGCCCGGTTCCTTGACGCGGGACCGGAGGCGACAGCGGCCTCCGGCCCACTCACGTCACCCTGCGACTACCAGTAGACGGCGACCGACGAGACGCGGTCGTTCCACGAGTGCCAGCGGCGGAACGGCCACCAACCCGTGTACCAGCCGTAGCTGCCCATGTTGCCGACGGCCCAGGCGCGCGCGACCCAGAGCTGGTGACCGCCGAAATAATGGTGCTCGGTCATCACCGTCCAACGGCCACACTGGGTGCTCCACATGGAGGAGATGCGGTCGTTCCACCAGCCCAGCGTGTTGTAGCCCCAGCCCGGATAGACGGAGAAGTTGGCGCCGCCGTACCACGAGTGCTCGAAGAAGACCGACCAGGGGTTGCACGGCGCGAGTTCCGCGCCCGTGGGCTGCTCGGAGGGAAACTGGCCCGTCTGGTTGAAGTACTTCGTCACGTCCGCCGTGGTGCGGAAGCCCTGCACCACCGCCTGCTCGGCGGAGCGGGCATCCAGCACGTAGTGCGACAGGTGGATGTCCTTCTCCTGGATCTGCTTCGCGGTGTACTTCACACCGTCGACCAGGATGGGGAGCTCCGGAAGGAAGCCCTCCACGGGGGCCTGCTCGATGTCCTCACGCGCCGAGTCCTTGAGCACCTTGCTCAACGGAACGCGCACCATCTCTCCATCCCTGCTGGGAATCTCGCCCGTCTCGTGCGGGGGCACCGGCTCGATGTTCTGGGCCACGGCCGTGCCACCGGTCAGCAGCGTCGCCAGCGTCAGCGAGCCAATCAACGTCTTGAGCTTCATGTCTGCTCCTGGGGGTATGGGATTGCCCGTAGCCGGAAATAGCTACGTGGCCCGTACGTATAGTCCGTCTGTTTTGCACAAGACAAATCCGTGAAATTCCGTTTAGCGGATAAGTCTTGACCCACGTTCGGACGGACCCGGGTGCGTGCGGAGTGACAATCCCTCGCAACCTCCTGGCCCCTGGTGGAGGGCGACAGTCGCCACGGAGGATGACGGTCGCCCTGGACGGGGCGCGCCGTCGCTCATGGGTCAATTCAGGCGCGGATGGAAGAATCCAGCCTGTCTTGTATTGCCATGGCGACGGTCTGGAGACCGGTTACAGGCGCTGCTGGGCGAACATCCAATCCCAGAAGGCGACGGCCTCGTAGGTGGGCGTGCCGAAGTCGGTGCCCTGGGGGTGCACGGTGAAGCGCAGGGGAGAGGTCCCCGCCCCGTGGGCTCCCGTCTGGGTGGACCAGGTGTCGTTGGTGGCGTTGAACACGTACGTGAGCGTCGCGGCGGGCGCGGCGAAGGTCAGGTACTGGTCCCAGCCATACGCCTTCGTCAGGCCGCGCAACCAGGAGTGCTGGGCCGTCCACGCGTCGGCCGTCTGCCAGGCGTCCACCATCCACACAGGGACGTTGACCAACTGGGTGAGCGCGGGGCCGGGGCCGCCCAGGTTCGCGCCCACGGGCGCGAGCGCGGCGATGCGGTTGCCGTGGCTGTGGCCATAATTCCACGCACCGGAGCCGCCGAGGACGCGGCCCGTGACGTAGATGCGCGACGGGTCCACGCGGTAGTTGGCGATGATGAAGTCGACGAGGGCGTTGAGCTGCGTGGCGTCCCAGTTCGCGGAGGCGCGCGGTGCGAAGACCATGGCCTGCTTCGTGCCGAAGTACGTCTTCCAGGGGGCGTTGTCGCGGATGAGCTTGAGCGGGCCGTAGCGGGACACCATCTCCACCAACTGGGCCTCGGTGCTCGTGGTGCCCATCTCCCCGGAATCGTGGAGCTGGAGCACCAGCGGATAGGTCGTCGTCGGAGACGTCAGGTAGCCCGGCGGCAGGTACTCCGCGTAGGCGTACGGCGCGCCCGTGGCGCTCGTCAGCCGGCCGACGAGCTGGTCCTCGGTGGTGATGGGCAGGCCCGACGAGGACACGCGATAGGTCGCGGTGACGGTGGTGGCCGCCGCGGGCATCGTCAGGGTCGTGGTCGCGGACGTCAGGTTCGCCACCGTGGCCCCGGTCCACTTGTCGAACACGTAGCCAGGGGCCGGAGCGTCGGCGGTGAGGGTGACCTGCGTGCCGCTCGTGTACTGGCCGTCGCCCGAGCCGCTGTTGACGGTGAGGGTGTACTGCGTGGGCGAGGACACGCGGTAGGTCGCGGTGACGGTGGTGGCCGCCGCGGGCATCGTCAAGGTCGTGGTCGCGGAGGTGGTGCTGGCCACCGTGGCGCCGGTCCACTGGTCGAACACGTAGCCAGGGGCCGGAGCGTCGGCGGTGAGGGTGACCTGCGTGCCGCTCACATACTGGCCGTCGCCCGAGCCGCTGTTGACGGTGAGCGTGTACTGGGTGGGTGGAGGCGGCGTCGTGCCGCGCTGCTGCGCCAGCATCCAGTCCCAGAACGCCTGCGTGCCATAGGACTCCGACCAACCGGTGTGGTCCGAGCCGGGAATCACGATGAACCGGGCGATGGCCGTCCCCGTGCTCACGGCGCCCGCCTGCGACGTCCACTGCTTCGTCGTCTTGTCGAACAGGTACGTCAGCTTCTGCGAGGTGTTGGAGATGTTCACCACCTGCGACACATCGTAGTTCTTGGTGTAGCTGACCAGCCAGGCCTGCTGCGCGGCGATTTCGTTGTAGCTGCTGGAGGCCCAGATGGGCACGTCCTTGAGCGTGGTGAGCGTGTTGCCCGGCGCTCCGATGTTGGTGGCGAAGGGGGCGATGGCCGCCAGCTCCGCGCCATACAGGTTCGCGTACCGCCACGTCCCCCAGCCGCCCATGCTCAGGCCCGTCAGGTACACCCGCGTGGGGTCGACGCGGTAGTTGGCGACGATGAACTGCACGAACGGACGAAGCTCCGTGGGCGAGTAGTTGTCCAGGCTCTGCGGCGTGAAGACCATCACCTGCTTGTTGCCGAAGTACGTCTTCCACGTGGCGCTCGCGCGGATGTTGGCGAGCGCGCCGTGCCTCGTGGTGATGGCGTACAACTCCGCCTCCGTCGTCGCCCGACCCAGCTCTCCCATGCCGTTGAGGTGGATGATGGCCGGGTAGCTCTGGGTCGACGTCAGGTAGCCCGGAGGCAGGTACTCGGAATACCCGAGGGTGGCTCCCGAGGCGCTCGGCAGGCGGGTGACAATCTGGTCCTCCACGGTGATGTTGACCGCGGAGCGCTGGACACCGAGTTCCCGGGCGGACGTCTCTTCGGGGCCCGTGCCACATGCCGCCAGGACCGCCACGACGACGCTGAGTACGACGCTTCTCATGGAACACCTCTCGAGCGGGAGTACGACCCGACCCACTCTAGTAGGTGTTCTGTAGTTGTCTCAATGTTGCGTTTGCAGCGGAGTGTGAAGTGGCGGCTCAGGCCCGACGGGCCCGGGTGCCCACCGGGGGCATCTGGATGCCCCGGGGCCGGGCGTGGAGGGACCAGTATGCGGCGACGACCAGCAGGCCCACGGCCAGCAGCGTCCACAAGGCGGCCCACACGATGGAGGGCACGTAGGTGACGTCGGCGAGCAGCGCCGCATCGCTCTGCGCGCGCACGGTGCTGTTCCAGAGGTCATCGCGGAGGTCGAACACCGCGTACAGCGCGGTGAAGGCGGCGATGAAGAGGTTCAGGAGGTCCACCGCGCCATCCGGCAGCCACTTCGCGCACGCGCCCATCACCACCGCGGTGCCCACGCAGAAGGCCAGGGTGAACATGTCGCCCGCGTACAGCAGGCCCATGATGACGAGCCACGCGGAGGCGGCCACGAGGACGCCCCGGCGGAGCTGGAACCGGAAGGTGGCAATCAGCAGCCCGGCCCCGGCCACCGCGCTCCCCAGGTAGCCCCCCGAGTACAGGACGACCTGTCGCAGCACGCCCGGTGGGAGACGGGACATACACAGGCCCCCCTGGTCGGCCATCAGGTGGATGCGGTCCACGGACCCACCCAGCAGCAGGGTGGCGAGCGCGTGCCCGCTCTCGTGCATCATCACCACCAGCACCTTGAGGGGCCACAGGACGGGCGAGTCCCAGAAATACCAACCCACTCCCAGCATGGCGAGCAGGAGGGCCAGGCGGCCGAGGTCGAGCTTTGCTCCGCTGGCGGTCCTCATCGTTTTCCGGGCCTCCCCTCCATCAGACACCCCAACACTTAAGCTCGGTCCCTCTTCCCGGGAAACTCCTGGCGTGCCGCGCAGCGTCGGACCCTCCGAGGGGGTCGCCTCCGGGCGCCGGACGGGGTAGGGAGTTCTCCATGAAGAAAGCGCTGCTCCTGCTCTCGCTCGTGGCTGCCCCGGCTCTGGCCGGGGAAGGGAAGTGGACCCCCCAGCAGGTGCTGGACCTGGACCCGGCGTGGCTTCGCGCCCAGGGGCTCCAGGTCTCTCCCCGGAAGCTCTGGGACCCCCAGCGTGGCACCGGCCTGCTCGCGGGCGCGGTGAACGTGGGTGGGTGTACCGGCGCCTTCATCTCCTCCACGGGCCTGGTCATCACCAACCACCACTGTGCCTTCGGCGTCATCCAGGAGCACAGCACGCCCCAGCGGGACCTCATCACCCAGGGGTTCCTGGCCTCGGAGCGCAAGGACGAGCTGCCCGGAAAGGGCGCGCGGGTGCAGGTGCCCCGCAGCTTCACGGACGTGACGGCGCAGGTGCTCGCCGCGGTGCCCCAGGGCGCGGACGACCTGGTCCGCTACAAGGCCATCGAGCGCAAGCAGAAGGAGCTGGTGGCCGAGTGCGAGAAGCGCCCCGCCACGCGCTGCCAGGTGTCCACGTTCGACGGCGGCGTCAACTACACGCTGGTGGACGCGGTGGAGCTGGTGGACGTGCGGCTCGTCTACGCGCCGCCGCGCGCGGTGGGTGAGTACGGCGGCGAGGAGGACAACTGGATGTGGCCGCGCCACACCGGTGACTTCGCCATCGTCCGCGCGTACACCGCGCCGGATGGGGCCTCGGCGCCGTACAGCGAGAAGAACGTGCCGTTCAAGGCGGAGTTCTTCTTCCCGCTGGCCACCGAGGGCGTGAAGCCGGGCGACTTCGTGATGGTGCTCGGCTACCCGGGTCGCACCTACCGCGCGCTGCTCGCGGAGGAGATGGCGGAGCGCCAGTCGCGGCTCTACCCGCGGATGCGTGACGTGTACGGCGAGGCCATCCGCATCCTGGAGGAAGAAGGGGACAAGGACCCGGCCGGGAAGATCGCCGTCGCGTCCACCGTCAAGAGCCTGCACAACGTGCACAAGAACGCGGGCGGGCAGCTCGCGGGGCTCAAGCGCGGGAAGCTGGTGGAGAAGCAGCACCAGTCCGAAGCGGACGTGGCGGCCTGGGCCGGCAAGAACAGCGCGAAGTGGGCGAGCGCCCTGACGGCCCGCGACGCGCTGCTGGCCGAGCAGAAGGCGAACACGAAGGTGTTCGAGCGCGAGTTCCTGCTCGGGTCGACTCCTCGGCTGGCCCGAGGCCCCGCGCTGGCGGTGACGCTGTCGCGGCTGGCCGCGGAGCGCGCGAAGCCGGACCTGGAGCGCCGCCCGGAGTACATGGAGCGCGAGCAGGCCCGCATCAAGGACCGCCTGGAGCGCGAGCAGAAGAACGTGTTCCTGCCCGCGGAGAAGCGGCTGCTCATGGCCTACGTGCGGCGCGCGCAGGCGCTCGGCGCGGACGAGCGCATCGCCGCCGTGGACAAGCACTTCGGCAAGGTGTTCGTGGAGAAGGACGTCGCCGCGAAGGTGGACGCGCTCTATGCCGTCACCCAGGTGCTGACGCTGTCCGAGCGCATGAAGATGGCGACGGAGACGGCCGCGCAGCTGGAGGCGCGCAAGGACCCGATGCTGGCGTTCGGCGCGGACCTGGCGCGGGAGCTGGAGGCGCTGGACGACGTGGGAGACCGTCGCCAGGGCATGTCGCTGCGGCTGCGTCCGGACTGGCGCAAGGCGGTGCTGGCGCATGCGGGCAAGCCCGTGGCGCCGGATGCGAACGGGACGCTGCGCGTGACGTTCGCCAAGGTGCAGGGCTACTCGCCGAGAGACGGCGCGGTGTACACGCCGCAGACGACGCTTACGGGCATGCTCGCCAAGCACACCGGCGAGGAGCCCTTCGACGTGCCGGAGCGCGTGTCGAAGGTCGCCGAGTCCAAGCGGTATGGCGCCTGGGCGGACAAGAAGCTGAAGGACGTGCCGGTGAACTTCCTGGCGGACGCGGACACGACGGGTGGCAACTCCGGCAGCCCCACGGTGAACGGCAAGGGGCAGTTGGTGGGCGTCAACTTCGACCGCGTCTGGGAGAACGTGGCCAACGACTTCGGCTACAACCCGGACGTGGCCCGCAACGTCAACGTGGACGTGCGGTATGTCTTGTGGATGTTGGACCAGGTGGAGAACGCGGACACGCTCTTGAGGGAGCTGGGCGTGCGCAAGGGCCCGCCCGTTGCGGGGGAGACGCGCTGATGACAGACCCGGCGGACGCCGCTCCGCCCCTGCCCACCTTCCGGCCGGAAGAGCAGGTGTGCGGCAACTGCAAGCTGTGGAGCCCTCACTCGGTGGATGAGCGCCGGGGCTGGGTGGGGCCGTGTCGGCTCCAGTCCTCGCGGGGCATGTTCCCTCCGTCCGCCCCCATCTGTGACAAGTACGCGCCCCGAGGCACGGCCGTGGCCCCGGCGGCGCATTCTCCTTCGCGCGAGCGGACCGCGCGCAGCGTGGCCCCGGTGGTCATTCGCCGCCGGGTGGACCCCAACGAAGTCGTGGACCTGGAAGGGCTGAACATGACGCGTGAAGAGTTGATGGACATCTTCCGGGAGGCGTCCGGCCTGACCGACGCGCCCCCGCTCGCTGGCAAGTGGGAGGGCGGCATGGTGCGCCTGGTTCCGGGCAACCCGGAGCTGCAGGCCAAGGACCTGCCCATCGACAGCCTGTTCCACAAGGTCGTCATGGTGCGCGACAGGCTTCGCGTGCTCGAGCAGAAGCTCAATGCCCACCCGAAGCTGTCCGATGCGGAGAAGGTGGAGATGCAGAGCTACATCACCCGCGTCTACGGCTCGCTCACCAACTTCAACGTCCTCTTCAAGGACAAGGGTGACCAGTTCGTCGGCGCGAAGGGTGACGAGTAGTCGAATAGTGTCGATTTGACACGAAGGTGGCGCCGGGTGTTGACTGGCGCCATGTCCTCGACTGGCAGACCGGCGGACCACGCGGAGCGGATGTCGCGAGCCCTGTTGTTGTTGGAGGGGCTCTCCGTGGGGGATGGCTTTGGCGAGCGGTTCTTCGCGGCGCGGAGCCTGGTGGCGGAGTGGGTGGAGGCGCGCAGGCCGCCTTCCCCTCCGTGGCCGTACACGGACGACACGGAGATGGCGCTCTCCATCGTCCAGGTGCTCGACGAGCATGGGCAGGTGGAGCAGGAGCGGCTCGCGCAGCTCTTCGGCAAGCGCTACCGCGCCAACCGCTACCGGGGTTATGGCGGCACGGCGCTGGATATCCTCGAGCGCATCCACCTGGGGATGCACTGGCTGCCCGCGTCGTCCCAGGTCTTCGACGGCACGGGGTCCAAGGGCAACGGCGCGGCGATGCGCGTGGCGCCGTTGGGTGCCTACTTCGCGGGCGACTTGCGGCGCGCGGCGGACGAGGCGCGGCTCTCCGCGGAGGTGACGCACTACCATCCGGATGGACATGCGGGCGCCGTGGCCGTCGCGGTGGCGGCGGCGTGGGCGTGTCAGGACGCGGCGACGCGCGGGCGTGCGCGCAACCTCTTCGACGTGGTGCTGGAGTACACGCCGAACGGTGCCACGCGGCGCGGGCTGGAGAAGGCTCGGGGCTGGTCTCTGGAGACGACGCCGACGGCGGCCGCGAAGGAGATGGGCAGTGGCTTCCAGGTGTTGTCGGAGGACACGGTGCCGTTCGTGGTGTGGTGCGCGGTGCGGCACCTGGAGCACTACGAGGACGCGTTGTGGTCCACGGTGTCCGGGCGGGGCGACATGGACACGACGTGCGCCATGGTGGGCGGCATCGTCGTGCTCGTCACGGGCAGGGCGGCGATTCCCGCGTCGTGGCTGGAGGCTCGGGAGAAGCTCCAGCTTCGGGCGCTGGAGTAGCGCCGTGGGCCTCAGGGGTGGTGGCCGCGCTCTTCCATGAGGCCGAAGGTGCGCTGCCGGGCGCGGTGCAGGGTGCTCTTCACGGTGCCTTCGGGGATGCGCAGCAGGCGGGCGATTTCGGGGTAGCTGAGGCCGCGCACCTCGCGCAGGTGGAGGACCTGGCGCTGCTGCTCGTTGATTTCCTGCATGGCGTCGGTGAAGTGGCGCTGCAGCTCCGCGCCCACGGCCTGGACTTCGGGCGTGAGGGGCTCGGATGGCTCCAGGCTGAGTCGCTCGCGGCGCTTGCGTGCGCGCAGCCAGTTGATGCTGCTGTTGACCATGACGCGGTGGAGCCACGTGGTCCAGGCCGCGCGTCCGCCGTAGCCAGGAGACTTCCAGGCGAGTCGGGCGAAGACGTCCTGCACCACGTCCTCCGCATCGTCCGCGTCGCCGACGATGCGGCGGGCGATGGCGAGGGCGCGGGCACGGTGCTCGTTGTAGAGCTGGGTCAGTGGCGGAAGGTCGATGACTGCGGCGTGCATCACGGGTGGGCTCCTGAACACCCCAGCGGGGACCTCCTTTGGAACGAACCGGTCGCGAAAAGGGTCTATCGGCCCGTGGCGGTGGGATTTTTCCACCGCGCATCTATCGGTACGGACAGGAGCCCGGCGCCGGGTTTCCGCTCGTACTTCAGGGCATGAAGGTGGGTAGGCTCACGGTGTCCTGGGGCCGCGTGGCGCGGGACGTGGGCGGGGTTCACGGGGGGGCTGACGGCCGGGTCGAACGCCGCCTGGCTCCGTGTCATCCACGGAGGAAGGTCGTGGATGGACAAGAAGATGAGGCTGGGTGGTGGGCGGGGACTCGTTCCGGATTCCGCCCCTCGAGGTCGATCTCGCGACGGCTTCGACGGACATCGTCATCGTCGCCGACTCGGGGTTGGGCGTCGTCAAACGGGAACGGTTCCACACGCACGTCGATGCGGCGCCGCGGTCCGAGCGATTCGCGGTGTTGATGCTCGACGGGCCCCGCGACACGGTGCGCCCGCCCTTCATGACGCCTGAAGGGCGGGGCTGTCGCGGGCGCTACTCCTGCTCGTCCTGCTTCGTCAGGCCCCAGTCCTTCAGGCGCTTGAACAGGGTGGAGCGAGCCACGCCCAGCTCGCGAGCCACGCGCTCGCGGTTGTTGTTGTACCGGCGCAGCGCGGCCTCGACGATCTGCCGCTCCAGCTTCTCCAGCATCTGCTCCAGCGTCATCCCAGGAGGCAGCTCCGGCACCGCGATGCCAGTCTCCTTGTTCATCTCCTGGTCGAACGTCAGGTCCGCCGCGTCGATGACCGGGCCCTTGCGGAACAACAACGCGCGGTGCACCACGTTGCGCAGCTCGCGGATGTTGCCCGGCCACATGTGTCCGCGGAGCCGCTCCACCGCCGCCGCCGAGAAGCTCACCGTCTGCCCTCGCGGCGCGTACACCTTCACGAAGTGCTCGGCCAGCGCGGGCAAATCACTCTTGCGGCTGCGCAGGGGCGGCAGGTGCAACGGAATCACGCAGAGGCGGTAGTACAAATCCTCGCGGAACTTGCCCTCGCGAGCCGCCGCCAGCAGGTCCAGGTTCGTCGCCGCCACCACCCGCACGTCCACGTGCATGGGCCGGCTGGCGCCCACGCGCTTGATTTCTCCGCTCTCCAGCGCGCGCAGCAGCTTCGCCTGCAGGTCCAGCGGCAGCTCGCCAATCTCGTCCAGGAAGAGGGTGCCGCCGTCGGCCTCCTCGAAGGCGCCCTTGCGCGCGTTCGCCGCGCCCGTGAAGGAGCCCTTCTCGTGGCCGAACAGCTCGCTCTCGATGAGCTCCTTGGAGATGGCCGCGCAGTTCACTGGCACCAGCGGCTTGTTCGCCCGCTGTGAGCACTGGTGGATGGCCTTCGCCACCAGCTCCTTGCCCGTGCCGGACTCGCCCAGAATCGTCACGGCCGCCGTGGAGGGCGCCACGCGCTCGATGAGGTCCGCCAGCCCCTTCACCGCCGTGTCGTTGCCGATGATGCCGTGGAAGGAGGCCACTTCCTTCTTGGACCCCGTCGCCGCCACCTCCAGCACCAGCTCCGTCTCGCCCACCCGCAGCGTGGTGGGCAGCGTGACTTCCGCCTCGAACAGCCGCACCGGCCCCAGCCACGTGCCGTTGGTGGAGCGCAGGTCCACGACGTGGAACGTGCCTTCCCGCCGCGTCACCTTCAGGTGCTTGCTGGAGGCGAACCGGTCCTGGAGGACCAGGTCACAGCCCGCGTCCTTGCCCGCCGTGAAGCTGTCCCCGGTGAGCCGGTGCACCGACTCGTTCAGGCCCTGCTTCACGCGCACCTGCGCCGGCTGCCAGCGCGGCACCTGCGCGTCCTTCTGGATGGACGTGGTGTGGCCCACCTCGGTGGCGACATCCGCGCCCTCGCCGCCGCCGCTCAGGCGGAACACCGCGCGCCACTGACCGAGCACCAGGTCGGCGCCGTCGGGCAGCTCGGCGTCGGTGACGGACGTGCCGCCCACCACGGTGCCCTTGCCGGAGAGGTCCTGCACCCGGCACCGCGTCCCGTCCCACAGCAGCGCCACCTGCTGACGGCTCACCTCCGGGTCCGGAATGGCGACGTCGCTCTGCTCGCCGCGCCCGAGCACCAACCGTGCCCGGTCCACGCCCACCCTCAACACCTCCTCGCCACGACGAAAAAACACCAGCTCCGGCATCCACGACCCTCCTGTGCGCCCGCGCTTTACACGTCCCGGCGCGCTGACTTCAACCCCACGCGTCGGGTTGGGCGCGCCCCCAGGTGCCGCGTGCTACCGACGGGGCAGGAAGGTGGGCCGGTTGAGGAAGCCGCCGAGCCTGGCCGCCCGGAAGCTCGGGTCCTTCTTGTCCGGGGGGAAGATGGTGATTCCCGCCGCCAGGAGGCCCAGCCGCTTCTGCGCTTCCGGGTCCAGCCGGAGATTCACATCCATGGCGGGCTCGCTGTACTCCAGCCGCTTGCCCAGCTTCAGCGTGCCGGTGGCCAGCGCCTCCACGTCCTCGCCCTTCAGCCGCAGCTCCTGCACCGTGCCCAGGCCCTTCTCGAAGTTGATGCGGCCCACCAGCGCGCCGAGCGCCACCTGCGGCAGCTCCATGGGCATCGAGTTGCCACCGCCCATGGGGATGGACGCCTTGCCGCCCTTGATGATGAGCCCCTGTGAGTCGAGCGTCAGCTCGCCGTTCGCCTGGGACAGGTCCGGCTCCGGGCTCTTGCCCTTGGGCAGCGTCAGCGCCAGCACGCCATTGAGCTCGCCATCCAGGTCCATCCCGAGGAAGGCCGGCAGGTTGCCACCACTGGCCTTGAGCCCGTCCAGCTCCGCGCGGACCTTCATGTCGCCCAGCCAGCCCATGGAGCCCGCCACCGTTCCACCCAGTGCGTTGGCGCGAATGGCCAGCCCCGGCGGGAAGAGGGTGGGGCGCACCGCCACGCTGTCGATGACCACCGCCTCGCCCAGCTCCGCGGCGCCCGGCAGGGTGCCCTCGCCGCTGACGAGCATCGCCAGCGTCTCCGCGCTCAGCGGCTGGGGCGGCTTGCTCACCCGCACGTTGGTGGCGGTGACACCCGCCAGCCCCGGCCTCAACGAGCCGATGCGCACGGCGAGCCCCGCCTGCGCGGCCTCCGAGACGAGGCGCGTGCGCACCGTGTCGTACGGGAAGGTGATGAGCAGGCAGAGGATGAAGGCCACGAGCGCGAACGCGCCGTAGCCCAGGATGATCTTCCAGCGCGCGAGCTTGGTGTCAGAGGACATGGGTTATTGCTTCATCCGGTAGGTGGCCACGGTGGTCCACGCCGTCAGCGTGTCGTTCGGCCTCGGTTCGATGCGCAGGTACTTCACCTTCACCACGCCAGGACCGCTCTCCACCGTGCGCATGAAGTCCGTGAGCTTGCGCAGGTCCACGTCGGAGAACGTCAGCTCCACGGAGCTCTCCATGATCTTCCCGTCACCCACGCCCACGTCGCCCTTGGGCGTCATGTTGGGCACCTGGAGCCCGGCCGCCGTGGCCTTGTCCTCGATGTAGGTGATGAGCTGCACGTTGCTGGACGTCAGCTGCGTCTCCACCGCCTGCCGCGACGCCTGCGCCTCGCGATAGCTGGCCGCCAGCGCCTGCACCTCCTGCAGCTTCGCCAGCTTGTCCTGTGTGCGCTTGCGGTAGCCGGACGCGGTGTTGGCGAATGTCATCAGCACCGCGAACACGACGAACACCGCCACCGCCGCGCCGGCGATGGACACCATCCGCCGCTCACGGTCACTCAACCGCTCGAACCACGTCTGCACCGGCGCGAGCACTTCCTGAAGCCTGGCCATGACTAGCTCTCCCCCCCTTCCGCACCAGGGCACTGCACCTGCACGTCCAGGCGGAACGTCACCTTCTGCCCATCGCGGGTGCGCTCCACCTTGCCCTGCTTCACTTCCTTGAAACACGCGTGGTTCTTGAGCGCGTTGGACAGCGTATCCACCTGCTTGGAGGAGTCCGTCTCCCCCTGGAGGATGACGCGGTCCGTGTCGATCTGGATGCGGTCGAACTTCACCGGCAGGTCCGCGGGCACCTTCTGCGTCACCTCCGCGAGCAGGTTCACCGCGGACATCCGGGGCAGCGCCGCCGCCGGGCTCTCCACGCCCTTGAGCAGGTTCAGCGCGCGGTTGTAGTCCTTCTCACACTTGCCGAGGATGCGCTGGGTCGTCTCGCACAGCGCCGCGTCCACCTGCGCCTCGCGCCGCGACAGCACGGAGTTGCGCACCACGCCGAAGGCGATGAGCAAGAGCAAGAGCGTGGCGGCGAAGGACGCCAGCAGGCCCAGCTTGTCCTTCACGTAGTCAAAGTCGCCCTTGAAGGCGAGGTCGTCGCGTCGGTAGTTGAAGCGCGGCGCACGCGCGCCCGTGGCGTTGCCTCGCAGCGCCAGCGCGTAGGCCTGCGCGGCGGACGGCTGCTCCGCGGAGGGAACCGCTTCCGAGGTGTCCGCGGGAAGCGCCAGCACTCGCACCGGCAGGTTCAAGTCCCGGGAGAGCTGCTCCGCCAGGCCCGGCATCCGCGCCGAGCCGCCACACAGCACCAGCGCGCCCACCTGCTGGCGGCTGCGTGCCGTGTAGGCCTTCAGGGTGGGGCGCAGCTCGCGCAGCACCGGCTGGAGCCCGCGCACGAAGGCCGCCGCCGCGCGCTCCGCGTCCGGCCCCTGCGCCGCGCTGGCCATGGCCCCGTGCTGCTCCTTCCAGTGATGCGCTTCGGTGAGCGAGGTCTGGAACTCCGTCGCCAGCGCCTTGCTCAAGTCCTTGCCGCCGCCCGCGAAGGTGCGCGCGAACTGCACGCCCGTGCCCGGCCGGCCAATGGCCACCGAGGTGCGCTCGTGGCCCATGTCCACCACGGCCACCACGCCGCCCTCGCCGCTGCCCTCGAAGAGGCTGGCGGCCTGCTGGAGCATGTTCTGGTAGGCCAGCGCCGGGTGCGTGACGATGCGCGGGTCCACCTTCAGCTCGCCCAGCAGGTCGAGCAGCGACTTCAGCTCCGCCCTGCGCACCACGCCCACCAGCAGGTCGCTGGCCTTCTCCTTGCCGTCCGTCTCCTTCTGGCCCACGACCTGGTAGTCGTAGACGACGTCGGAGATGTCGAACGGGAGCAGGCTGCCAATCTCGAAGGGCAGCGTCGCTTCAATCCGCTTCCCGTCGGAGAACGGCAGGCTCAGCGAGTGGGTGATGAGCGCGGGGCCGGGCAGGGCGACCACGACCTGGTCGGCGTGACCCGGTGGCAGCTTGCCAATCAGCTCCTGCACCGCGGCGCGCAGCGTGTCGGCGCGCTCGCCCTCCTGGGCGCGGCGCACCTCCACGTAGCTCCGGGTGGCGTGTCCTTTCGTCCGCGCCTCCAGCACCACGCCCTTCACGGAGTGGCTGCCCAAGTCGAGGCCAAGAATGCGGGCCATGCTATTCCTCTCTCCAGTACAGGAGCCTGCCCAGCGTGTCGTCCAGCCGGACCACTGCGGTCAGCGTCTTCTGCACGTTGCCCGCCTCTCCCACGGATTTGATGGTGAACGTCTGACTCTTGTCGCCGATGAGGCGATTGCCCGCCACGTTGGACTTCACGGCGGGATTGACCACGATGCCCGCGCTCTCCACCACGGCGACGAAGTCCTGCACGCCCATGCCGAAGAAGCTGAACATGCGCGCGCTGCGGATGCGGGTGATGAGCTCGTTGAGGAACACCGGGTCCTTCAATCGCGGGTCCGGCCGGGCCGGGTCCGCCACGGACATGATGGCCAGCCCCATCATCACCGGGTCATCCGTGTTGATGTTGGGCCGGGAGTTGATGTCCGGGTACACCGTGAGCCTGTCACGGAACGCCGACATGAACTGGTCATTCACCCCGTGCACCCGGTACAGCTCGTCGATGCTGTCGAAGCGCGCGTTCTTCGGCTCGTAGCTCGGCTCGTAGCGACTGTAGGGCGAGCCCTCATCGGAGAATCCGGAGGGCATGGGGTTGACGGGGTCCGCCGGGTTGATGGTGGAGCCCGTCTCGTCGTCGTCCGCCCAGTCCTTGATGGCCAGCATCACTTCCCGCGGATTGCCGCGGACCTTGTTCGCGTCGTCGCGCTCCCAGAGGAACTCGAAGCGCTTGTCTTCGAGCATGTCCAACATCCGCAGCGCCGTGGGAAGCGCGTCGCCCGCGCCCGCCACCAGCCGGTGCACGTTGAGCTTCTCCTCCTCGTCGGAGATGGTGGACAGGAAGCAGCCCTCGAAGCCGCCGAACGAGCGGCGCGTCATCTGCTGCGACATCTCCCGCGACGCCGGGTCCTCGCCGTCCTTCATGTCGAAGTTCGGGTCGTCCTCGTCCACGGGGGCCAGCGGCGGAGCATCGTTTTCGGGCTCCAGGCCCTCGCTCTTCACCATGCCCTTGAGCATGTGGCAGTCCACCCGCGCCATCTTCCAGAGCTGGAGGTTGAGCGACGTCGGCTGCGGGGTGTTGCCCTGATTGCCCTGGTTGCCCATCAGGCTGCCCAGCAGCGACGCGGGGTTGGGGATGGGCGTCTGGTCCACCTGCTTCTGGAAGCGAAGCAGGAGCCGCGACAGCGCCACTCCCGAGCGCGCCATGTAATACGCGCGCACCTCGTCCCGCTGATTGGCCGCGAGTTGGAGATCGACCCGGCTGTTGTAGGCGAACTCGGTGGCGATGACCGTCAGGAGCGCGATGGAGACCACCGCGATGATGAGCGCCACGCCACGCGGGCGCCGCTCCCCATCGGGGCCGCGCGCGGCTCCGGACGTGGGCGGACCAGGACGGCGCCGCCGGGGCGTCTGCTGGAAGAAGGGCAGGGGCATCAGTACCTCGGCAGCTCGGTGTTCAACATGATGCGCGCCTGGGTGGAGTAGCGCGCCTCCTTGCCCGTCTCGTCCACGGCGGTAATCGACATCCGCACGCGCGTGGGCAGGATGGTCTTCTGCTCCGTGCGGCGGGTGTCCCACTCGTCATCCCATTCCTTCTTCTCGGAGTTCCAGTACTCGAACTCCAGCTTCTTGGCGCCCTCGAACAGCACGTCCGTCGTGCCGCCCCGGTCCATGCGGTCATCCACGTTGGGATTCACGCGGCGCTTGAGGTCCACGCGGCCCTTGGCGGCCCGGTCGTCGGAGGCCTCCAGGAAGTACTCCACCACCGCCTGGTCGGACTCCTTCACGTCCGTGTACAGCCGCTGGTGGGCGAACGTGGTGAACAGCAGTCGGTCGCTTTCGCCCACGAAGTTGGTGGGGCGGTCCTGCTGGTCGCGGAAGCGCTTCAGGTCGAACCTGTCGCTCACGTACGCGGAGCCAATCTCCCGGGCCATCCGGTTCATCGCCACCCGGACCTGCCGGTAGCGGTCCGCGTCCTCCTCCACCGACTCCTTCGCCGTCAGGCCCGTCTGGAAGGCCATGGCCACCACCGTGCCCATCAGGGCGGTGATGGCCACCGCCACCATGACCTCCATCAGCGTGAAGCCGCGCGCGCGCCCGGTCCTCATCGGTCGTTCCTCTGCTGCATGCCGGGGAAGTTCGGAATCGACGGACGACCGCCTCCGAAGATGCCGCCGCCCGGGGTGGGAACGACGCCGCCGTTACCGCCGCCTCGCTGCGGCTGGCTGCCGCCATTGGCGCGCTGCAGCCACTCCGAGCGGCGCATCAGCGGCTTGCGCGTCTCAGGATGGAGCATGGTGCCGTTGGGGCCGGGGATGGGGTTCTGCACGATCATCCCCGGGCTGTCGGGGTCCACCCACTGGTTGTCGGCGCCCGGCGTGGTGCCCTGCGTGGCCGTGAAGCCGCCGTTGCGGTCCGAGCCCGGCCCGAGCGACACCACGTGCGTCACCAGGTCGATGCTCTCCAACTGGGTGCCCTCCTGCCAGTACACGGTGAGGTGCACCTCGCGCACCGTCTGGGTGAGCTGCTGCACCATCTGCGTGAACATGGGCTGCGCCATGCCCATGGCCGCGCCCCCCAGGCCTCCGCCCGCGGGCTGCGGTCCACCAGAGGCGCCGTCCTTGCCGCCACCGGCACCTCCGCCGAACAGGCTGGCGATGCCGCTCATCGGGTCATCCGCGTCCCCGCCGCCGATGGGCAGGTTGAAGAGGGCGCCGATGAGCTGGTCCGGCGACACGCCGTCCAGCTTCGGGGCGATGATGCGCGCCTTCCACTTGAACTGGGACCAGCCCTCGTCGGAGAAGTCGCCGGACTCCTCGTCGTCGTCGGGCGAGAAGCCGTCGTCGTAGAGCTTCTGCTCCACGTCCGTCATCTTCGCGCGCGCCAGGAGCGAGGCCACCGTGAGGCGCTTGGTGTAGACGTGGTTGGACACCGCGCCCGCGTTCAGGTCGAAGATGGCCATCAACGCGAGGCCCAGGATGGCCAGCGCCACGACGACTTCCAGCAGCGTGAAGCCCGAGGAGCGCCTCATCGCGGCACCTCCAGCACGTCGTTCGCGATGGTCACCTTGCCGGTGAGCGGGGACACGTCCAGCGTCCAGGCGTTGTCGCCCTGGCTCACGTACACGTACGCCTTCTCCGTGTACCCCTGCGGGAAGAAGTAGAGGTACGCCACGCCGTTGTCGACGGCCTCCTTCTGCTGGCGCGTCCACACCGACACGCGCACGTCCGCGGGCAGGTCCCTGGCCGGCACTTCCTCCGAGGTGAACGAGGAGAAACGCGCCGCGTTCTGCACGCGCTCCTTCTCTCCGTCCATCAGCTCCTGCGCGCTGGGCGCGTCTCCGCCCGAGGCCACGTAGCTGCGGCGCTCCTCGTTGCCCTGGGTGTTGCCCCGGTTGGAGCGCCGGGCCTGCTCGCGCTCGCGGTTCTCGTCGCGCAGGGCGGTGTCGCGGTCCCTGGCCGTCGTCACCGCGCTCTCCGCGCACTCGGCATGGTAGCGCGTGGCCTTCTCCTCCTTGGGGTCCGGAATCTCGAAGACGAGCCGGCACGTCTTGCCGCGCAGGGCCGCCGAGTCGTAGAGCGAGCGGATGGTGCCCGCAAGCTCCCCCGCGGCGCCCTTGGCCTTGGCGCCCGTGAGCGAGCCGATGCCCATCACCGCCGCGGAGAACAGCATCGCGACGATGATGATGGCGATGGAGATCTCGATGAGCGTCAGGCCGCGCTGGGCTCGGTGGAGCGTGCGCCGCCCGGTCGCTGTCCTGACACGCGTCATGGTTGCCCCCAGTCCGTCAGCACGCCCCCGCTGCTCAGGTCAGCGTCCGTCCCCACGCCGCCCTTCTTGCCGTCCGCCCCGTAGGAGATGACGGCGCCATTCCTGCCATCCATCCAGTAGACGTACGGGTGACCCCACGGGTCCAACGGCACGGAGTCGATGAGCTTCGCCTCGATGAGCGGCGTGAAGCCCTGCTCCTTCGACGGGAAGCGCCCCATCAGCCGGTTGTGCGCCTTGAACAGGCCCTCCAGCTTGCGAATCTCTCCGCGCGCCCGGCGCTGCTCCGGCACCAGCGAGCGGTCGTCCGTCACGTAGACGAGGACGAACGCCAGCACGGTGGCCACCAGGAAGATGGCCGCCAGCAGCAGCCGCCCCTTCGTCTGGGGGCGCAGGGCCCCCGCGGGCGAGGGCATCTGGGATGGAAGTGAGGTTTGCACGTTCATACCCGAAGCCCTGTCAACACGCGGGGTGCGCTACTTCTTCACTTGTTCTTGGCGGAGGCGCCGTCCGCGGAGGAGATGTCCGCGTCGTTGCCCTCGCCGCCGGCGGTGCCGTCCGCGCCGTAGGAGATGATGACGGGCTTGCCGCCCTCGTTCAGGTACACGTAGTCGTTGTTCCACGGGTCCTTGGGCATCTGCTCCAGCGACTGGGTCTCCACCAGCGCGTTGAGGCCCGAGGACGTGTCCGGGTACTTCCCCTTCTTCGTGTAATAGAGCTTCAGCGCGCCCTGGATGCTCTTGATATCCAGGGAGGCCCTGTCCCTTCGGGCCGCCTCAAGCTGCGGAATCACCGCCACGCCGACGGCGGCGGCGATGAGGCCGAGGATGGTGATGACCACCATGATTTCGATGAGGGTCATGCCGCGGCGGTTGCGGCGGCGGCGCTGCTGCGAGTGGGTGTTCTGGCTCATGTCTGCTCTCACCTCGGGGTGACTTTCTGGCAAGCCACCGCATCGTGTTCAGGACTTCCTGTCAGGGTGCCCGGGGCCCGTCCACCACCCCTGCGGGCGGCACGGGGGCTCGGGGCCCGTAGAGTCGGGCCCCCACCGTCACCAGCGCCGCCGCGAGGGCAATCATCGCCGCGAGCGTCGCGCGCTGAATCCAACGGTCGAGCGTGTCATTCGTCATGTCCCTGGCACCTCACCGGATGGCCGAGTTCACCTGGAGAATCGGCAACAGGATGGAGAGGGCGACGAATGCAATCACCGCGCCCATCACCACGATGAGCAGGGGCTCGAGGAGCGAGGTGAGTGCGCCAATGCGCACGTTCACCTGCGTCTCGTAGTTGTCCGCGACGTTGGTGAGCATGTCCTCCAGCTGTCCGGAGCGCTCTCCAATGGCGACCATGTGGTACACCAGCGGCGGAAACTCCCCGGAGCGCTTGAGCGGAGTGGCGATGCTCTCGCCCTCGCGGATGGAGTCGCGGGCCTTTTCAATGACTTCGGCCAGCACGGTATTCGTCATGATGGCCTTGACGATGTCCATGGCCGCCAGCAGCGGGACGCCGCTCTTGAGCAGCGTGGACAGCGTGCGGGCGAAGCGGGAGATGGACAGCAGGCGGACGAGGCTGCCGACGACGGGCGCCTTCAGCACGAAGCGGTCCCACTTCGGCTTGCCCTTGGGGCTCTTCGTCCAGCGCATGAAGAGCCACACGCCCAGGGCCATCATCGGTACAGCGACGAACCACCAGTTCTGGAAGAAGTTGCTCGTGGCGATGAGGATGCGCGTGCTCAACGGCAGCGTGGCCTTCATCGTCTCGAAGATCTTGGTGACCTTCGGCACCACGAACACCATCAGCGCCACGAGGATGCCGCCGCCCACCACCATCATGATGGCGGGGTAGAGCATGGTGCTGAGGATCTTCTGCTGCAGCCGGGCCTGGTTCTCCGTGAAGTCGGCCAGGCGCGTGAGCACCGCGTCCAGCGCGCCGGACGCCTCGCCCGCGCGCACCATGTTCACGTAGATGTTGGGGAAGATTTTCGGGTGCTGAGCGAGCGCGTCCGCCAGCGTCGAACCCTCGTTGACGCGCTGCTTGATGTCGGAGAGGGCGCGCTTGAAGCGCTCCTTCTCCACCTGGTCGACCAGGGCGGTGAGCGACTCCACCAGCGTGACGCCGGCGCCCAGCAGCGTGGACAGCTGCCGGGTGAAGATGGCGACGTCGTCGGTGTTGACGCGGCCCCGGCCCAGCTTGCGCAGGTCGATGTCGCGCGACACCTGCGCCGCGTTGGCGCCCTTGGACACCGCGCCCCGGCTGCCTTCCGCCTGGGCCAGCACGTCCGTGAGGAACACGCCGTCGGCGCGCAGCTTGGAGCGCAGCGTCTTGGGCGAGTCGGCTTCCAACAGGCCCTTGATCTGCTTGCCCGCGGAATTGAGACCTCTGTACTCGAAGACCGGCATGGCTCGATGACCCCGGCCCCTCCCAGGGAGGAGCTGTCGGTTACATGTCCTCCTGGGTGATGCTCAGCACTTCGGCGATGGTCGTCTCGCCCAGCGAAATCTTCCGCGCGCCGTCTTCCAGCAGGGTGATCATCCCCTTGCTCGTGGCGGACTTCTTGATGGTGGAGGCGTCCACGTTCTTCAGCACCAACTGGCGCACGTCGTCGTCCACGGGCAGGAACTCGTAGATGCCCGTGCGGCCGCGGTAGCCGTTGCGGTTGCACGTGGGGCAGCCCACGGCCTTGTAGATGCGGTCCGTCCCGTAGCGCGCCTTGAACGAAGCCAGCGAGTGCCCCAGCTCCTTCAGCTCCACGTCCGTGGGCTGGTAGGCCACGCGGCAGTCGGGGCACACCCGGCGCACCAGTCGCTGGGCGAGGATGCCGGTGAGCGACGAGGCCACCAGGAAGGGCTCCACGCCCATGTCCACCAGACGGGTGACGGCGCCCGCGGCGTCGTTGGTGTGCACCGTGGAGAGCACCAGGTGGCCCGTGAGGGAGGCCTGGATGGCGATCTCCGCTGTGTCCTTGTCGCGAATCTCGCCCACCATGATGACGTCCGGGTCCTGGCGGAGGAACGAGCGCAGGCCCTGGGAGAAGGTGAGGCCGATCTTCGGGTTGATGGCCATCTGGCCAATGCCCTTGAGCTGGTACTCGACCGGGTCCTCGACGGTGAGGATGTTCAGGTCGGAGGTGTTGATCTTCGACAGGGCGCCGTAGAGCGTCGTCGTCTTGCCGGAGCCCGTGGGGCCGGTGACGAGGACGATGCCGTGCGAGCGCTTGATGACCGCCTCCATCGCGTGGAGCGTCACCTGGCTCATGCCAATCTCCGCCAGGTCCAGGAGCGTCGCCGTCTTGTCCAACAGACGCATGACGATGCGCTCCCCGTTCGTGGTGGGGATGGTGGACAGACGGATGTCGATGTCGCGGCCGGCCAGCTTGATGCGGATGCGGCCGTCCTGCGGAAGGCGCTTCTCCGCGATGTTGAGCTGCCCCATCACCTTCACGCGGCTGACGATGGCGTTCTGGTAGCGCTTGGGCGGCTTGATGACTTCCTGGAGCACACCGTCCACGCGGAAGCGCACGAGCAGCTCCCGCTCCATGGGCTCGATGTGGATGTCGCTCGCGCGCTCCTTGGCGGCGCGGAAGAGCACGGAGTTCACCAGCCGGATGACCGGTGCCTCGTCGTCCGTGTCCAGGAGGTCCTGCGGCTCGTCCAGCTCGTGGGCGAGCGCGTCCAGGTCCTGCGTCTCCATCTCGTCGACCAGCTGCTCGGCCTCGTTGATGGAGCGGTCATAGACGCTGTTGATGGCGTCGGTGATGGTGGAGGCCAGCGCGAGCCGGGGGCTGATGCTCTGCCCCAACAGCAGCCGCGCGTGGTCCATGGTGGACGTGTCCAGCGGGTCCGCCACCGCCAGCACCACCGCGTCACCCTCCACGGACAGCGGGAGGATGTGCGACTGCTTGGCGAAGTTGATGGGGATGCGCTTGACCAGCTCCGCGTCCACCTCCTCCGTGAAGATGCGCGCCAGGTAGGGCAGGTCCAACTGGTGCCCCAGGGCCTTGACGACGTCCTCCTCGGAGACCGCCTTGAGGCCCACCAGCACCTCACCGATGCGCCCACCCTTCTCCTCCTGGGCGGCGAGCGCCTCGTGGAGCTTCTCCTCGGTGAGCGAGGGGACGAGCGCGCGAAGGATTTCCCCCAGGGGCCTTCCGCAGAGGAAGGCCTGCCCGTGGGCGACGACCTGGGTGGAGTCGTTCCGGGCGGTGGCCGCGCCGGGCGCGGCGGTGGCGAGGGTGGGGTCGGCGGTCACGTTCATGGGCTCTTAGTTCCCCGATTCAGGCTGGATGCGCAGGCGCTCTGGCGACGCGTCTCCGGAGGACTCCGGAGACGGCGCTTCGGGCGTCGGGGCCGCGGGGGCTGACTCTTCGGAACCCGCGGGGGGCGGAGCCACTTCCCGCACCTCCGGCTCAGGCGACGGGGCAGGCGTGGGCCGCGTGGACGGCGCGGAGTCCTGGCGAGCAGGCGAGGAGGAGCTCGGACCGATGACCTTCTCCCCGTGGAGCCCGGGGCCGCCGTTCTCCGCGCGGTTGCGCTCCCGGATGACGGCCTGGTTCATCCGCGACAGCGGACCGGGCTTGCGGCTGAAGTCCACCGCCACGTCGTAGCCCGGCACCTGGCCGTAGAACTGCTCCACGAACTGCTGCCGCTCCTTCATCTTGCGCTCGAAGATGGTGCGGAAGTCCTCCGGGCCCCGGATGATGTAGGGCGTCAGGAACAGCAGCAGGTTCGTCTTCGTCTTCTTGCGCGACGTCTCCCGGAAGAAGTTGCCGATGATGGGGATGTCGCCGAGCACCGGGACCTTGGTGACGGACTCGATGGTGCGGTCCTGCATGATGCCGCCCAGCACCACCGTCTCCTGGTCCTTGGCGATGACCGTCGTCTTCGCGCTGCGCTTGCTCGTCGTCGGACCGAGCACCGGGTCATTGGAGGCGATTTCCTCCGTCTGCTCCGTGATGACCATGCGGATGTAGTCGCTGTCGTTGATCTGCGGCTTGACGGTCAGCTTCAGCTCCACGTTCTGGCGCTGGATGGGCGCGTACAGCGAGCCCAGAC
>NZ_JABUMQ010000270.1:0-15772 GCF_013336645.1 Myxococcus sp. CA039A
GTATGCTTCCGCGCATGCGAATCCTCTACGGTGTCGTCGGCGAAGGCATGGGCCATGCGACGCGCTCCCGGGTGCTGCTCGAGGCGCTCACGAAGGAGCACGAGGTCCACATCGTCGTCTCAGGCCGGGCCCAGGACTACCTGGCCAAGCGCTTCCAGAACGTGCACGGCATCTGGGGCCTGACGCTGGCGTACGAAGGCAACTCCGTGAAGAAGTGGCAGACGGTGTTGCAGAACCTGACGGGCGCGGTGAAGGGCTTCCCGCAGAACGTGCGCCAGTACTTCGAGCTGGTGGACGACTTCAAGCCGGACGTCGTCGTCAGCGACTTCGAGACGTTCAGCTACCTGTTCGCGAAGACGCACCGGTTGCCCGTCATCAGCGTGGACAACATGCAGGTCATCAACCGCTGCCAGCACGAGCCCGCGCTCCTGGCCGGATATGAGGACAGCTATGAGACGTCGCGCGCCATCGTGAAGGCGAAGCTGCCGGGCGCGTTCCACTACCTCGTCACCACGTTCTTCTATCCGCCCTTGCGCAAGCGGCGCACCACGCTGGCCCCGTCGATTCTGCGCCCGGAAATCATCGAGGCGAAGTCGGAGCCGGGGGAGCACCTGCTGGTGTACCAGACGTCCACGACGAACACGGCGCTGCCAGACATCCTCAAGGCCGCGGGCATCCCCTGCCGGGTGTACGGCCTGCGTCGGGATATCAGCGAGGACCTGGTGGACGGCAACCTCACGTACCGGCCGTTCAGCGAGAAGGGCTTCATCGACGACTTGCGCACGTCGCGCGGCGTGGTGGCCAGCGGCGGCTTCACGCTGATGAGCGAGGCCGTCTACTTGAAGAAGCCCATGCTCAGCATCCCGCTGGAGGGCCAGTTCGAGCAGATCATCAACGCCCTGTATCTGGAGAAGCTGGGGTACGGGATGTACGTGAAGGCGCTGACGGTGGACGCGCTCAAGGAGTTCCTCTCGCGGGTGCCGCGCTGCGAGGAGGCGCTCAAGAGCTACGAGCAGGAGGGCAACACGAAGATGATTGCCGCCCTGCGCGAGCAGCTGGCCCTGGCGTACGAGCACCGGGGCCACTGGGCCATGGAGATGGCGCAGGACTGAGGTGCCCGCCTAGTGGAGCGGGACGTCCATCTCGTTGTTCCGCTCCGCCGCGCGGCGTGACAGCTCCGTGAGCCAGGAGCGGGTGAGGGGCGTCTCGCTGTCCGCGCCGGTGTGCGAGTCCTGGCCGCTGCTCTGGGGCAGCCGCCGGTTGGTCCAGGCCAGGAGCGCCGCGGTCAATTCGGGCGCGAGCACCCGGCCCACCGCGCCCAGCTTCGCGGCCAGGCCCACCAGCAGCTCCGCGTCGCCCCGGCGGCAGGCATCCAGAATCAGGCGCGCTGCGCGCTCGGCGCTCACCGACAGCCCGGGCAGCGAGTCGCCCACGGCGAACCACGCGTACTCCGCCTCGTTCTGGCCCTTGAAGCGCGCGTTGCGCGGGCTGCCCGTGCGCATCAGCCCCGGGCACACGGTGGTGACGAAGATGCCGTCCTGACGCAGCTCCGCGCGCAGGCCGTCCGACAGGCCCACCAGCGCGAACTTGCTCGCCGAGTAGGGCATGAGGTGCGGGACGCTGAGCCTGCCGCCCACGGAGGCGATGTTGACGATGCGCCCCTCGCCTCGCTGCTTCATCTCCGGCAGCACCGCCAGCGTCGTGTACAGCGCGCCCCACAGGTGCGTGTCCATGGCATCCTGGAAGTCCTCCACCGTCATGGACTCCAGCGGCCCCACCTGGATGACGCCCGCGTTGTTGATGAGCACGTCCACCGCGCCCCAGCGCTCGTGCACCGCGCTCACCGTGGCCTCCACCTGCACCGGGTCCCTCACGTCACAGGGCAGGGCGAGCACCTGGGCGCCGCCGCGCTCCAGCTCCTCCCGGGCCCGCTCCAGCGACGCCTCATCCCTGCCACACAGGGCCACGCGCGCGCCCGCCTTCACCAGCCTGCGCGCGAGCACCAGGCCCAGACCGCGCGAGCCGCCGGTGATGAGCACCGTGCGCCCGTTGAACGAGTAGCGGATGCGCAGCAGCGCCTTGCGCAGCCCGAGCGCCGCGCCGATACCCGCCGCCGCCAGCGTGCCCGGGGTGAAGCGGGGGGCCTGCCTGTCCTTGCGCCAGTCAGCCATGTGGGAGCCCTCCGGAAGGCCTCAGGGCGCGGGAGCGCCGGCCGAGGTGTCGTACTGGGTGAAGCGGTCCAGCACGGGGCGCACCTGGCGTGCCGCGTCCTTGCCGGCGAAGTGGTGGCGGAGCCGGCGGTCCGCGTCGAAGACGAGCCACGCGGGGGTCTGCTTCACGCCGTACGCCTGGGCCATGGAGCCGTCATCCACGGCGATGGGATAGACGAGCCCGTGCTCGCGCGCGAACGCCTCCACCGCGTTGGTGTCGCGCAGCTCCCTGGCGGAGTGGGTGACGTCCACGCCGATGACCTTGAGGCCCCGAGGACCGAACTCCGCGAGGAAGCGCTTGAGCGCCGCGAAGTCATTGGCGTGGGCGTCCGAGGCCATGGAGAAGAAGTGGAGGAGCACGGGCAGTTCGTCGAGCTCCGAGACATGGACGGGGGCGTTGATCCACCCTCCATCCGGGTCCAGCAGCGTGAGGGGGATGTCGTGCGTTGGCGTGGGCATTCGGGCTCCCGCGATAGGGCCTGCGTCTGAAGGTCGCCCCTCAAGCTATGCATCCAGGGGAGTCCTCCAGGGCTTGCACCGGGGTGTCGACTGCCTGGCCGGAGGAGGGCGCGCGAGGCGGGTGGCGCTGGACGGACGGCGGCCAAGAGGGCAGACAGTCGCTTCATGCGCATCCCCGACTTCAAGCTGGAGCGGTACTTCGCGCGCTGGGAGTTCGCCGCGCCCTACACCCTGTGCTCTTCGGACATCGAGGGCTGGAAGATGCGGGAGCTGCTGGCGCTCGCCGAGCCGGACGCCCTGGCCCGCTGGGAGGAGCTGACGCTCGGCTACACCGAGGCCCCGGGCCTGCCCGCGCTGCGGCTGGAAATCGCCGCGCTCTACCAGGGCGTGGCGCCCGAACAGGTGCTGACCTTCGCCGGCGCCCAGGAGGCTGTCTTCATCCTGATGAACGTGCTGCTGGGCCCGGGAGACCACGCCGTCGTCACCTGGCCCGGCTACCAGTCCCTGCACGAAGTAGCGCGCGCCACCGGCGCGGACGTGACGCTGCTGCCGCTGCGCGAGGAGGACGGTTGGGCATTGGATGTGGACGCCCTGCGCCGCGCGCTCAAGCCCCAGACGCGAATCGTCGTGGTGAACTTCCCCCACAATCCGACGGGCGCGCTGCCGGACCGGAAGACCTTCCAGGCGCTGTGCGCGCTGTGTGACGAGCGAGGCATCTACCTCTTGTCCGACGAGGTGTACCGGCTGCTGGAGCATGACCCGAAGGACCTGCTGCCAGCCGCCGTCGAGCTGTCGCCGCGCGCCTTCAGCCTGGGCGTCATGTCCAAGGCGTTCGGGCTGGCGGGGCTGCGCGTGGGGTGGCTGGCCTGTCGCGACGAGGACGTGCTGCGCCGGTGCATGGCGTACAAGGACTACACCACCATCTGCAACAGCGCCCCCAGCGAGGTGCTCGCCCTCATCGCCCTGCGCGCGAAGGAGCGGGTGCTGGCGCGAAGCCGCGCGTTGCTCGCCTCCAACCTGGCCCTGCTGGACGCCTTCTTCGCGCGCCACGCGGACACCTTCCACTGGGTGCGTCCGCGCGCCGGAAGCGTGGCCTTTCCGCGCCTGCTGCGAGAGCAACACGTGGCCCGGTTCACCGATGCGCTCGTGCAACGAGAAGGCGTGCTGTTGCTACCCGGTGACGTCTACGACTTCCCCGGCAATCACTTCCGTCTGGGGTTGGGTCGCACCAGCCTGCCGGAAGCCCTGACACGCCTGGAGCGCTTCGTCACCGACACCCGGTGAGGCGATGACGCGATGGGCCAGGGTGACTGACGCCTCATGCCAGAGGGCGACGCATTGCGTCAGGTTTTGCGCCGGCTTCCTGGTTTCCGTGTTCTCGACCTTTTACACCCCGAGACTCTAGAGTGAGCGCTTCCCCGTCGGGTCCCCCACCTGGCGAGAGCTGTTCCCCCTACTCCCGAGCGGAGGCGTTCACGATGAAGAAGCTGATGGGTACGGCGATTGCCGCGGCCACGCTGTTGGTTGGCACGCAGGCTGCCGCCACCAATTACACGCTGTGGATTCACGGTCGGAACGGCGGCGGTACGCAGGCCGGGAACTACGGCGACTTCAGCTACTGGGGCCCTGCGGGTACCGCGGCGGGCGTGAACAAGAAGGCCGTGAATTGGAACGGCAAGGAGCGCATCGGCGGGCAGAACGCGCGCGTGCGTGACGCGCTGGACTGTTACTGCACGGGGAACAACTGGTGCTACATCGCCTCGCACAGCGCGGGCAATCTCCAGATTGGCTATGCGCTGTCGCTGTATGGCGGCTCGGCGCGCAGCAAGAAGAACGCGACGCCCAACGCGAGCGGCGTGTGTGGCAACACGGATGGCAGCACGCAGACGGGCTGGAACATCAAGTGGGTGAACGTGGCGTCCGGCGCTGGCGGCGGCAGCGAGTTGGCGGACGTGGGTGAGTGGGCGGTGAGCGAGCCGCTGGTGAGTGACCTGGTCACCACCACGTCGCGGGCCATGTACAACCACAACACCACGCGCAGCGTCTGGTTCTACATGTTCGCTGGTGCGAAGGGCACGCTCTACTCGGGCATCCTCCCCGGGCAGGACGACGAGGCGGTGTCGTACCACTCCACGGGCGGCGTGTCGGGCAGCTCCGGCAGCTCGCAGTGCAACCCGGGCGACTGGTTCTGTGGTGGCACGCTGAACACCGGCACCGCGAACACGAGCGACGGCCGCGCGAAGTGGAGCTTCCACACGGTGTCCCTGCGCGATGACGGCGAGTCGTTCAACCACTACGCCAACGGCAACTGGGGTGGCATCGTCGCCAAGGTCCGCGAGGACGTGGTGAAGTACGCGTACTGAGTCTGTCCCCCTGATGCAGCCATGACGCCCAACAGCCCTGCTCCTGCTCCTGTCTCCCGCCCGCGCCGTCTCGGGTGGGTCTTCCTGGTGATGGCCCTGGCCGTGGGTGGGCTGGGGTGGTGGAGCTGGAGCCGGGAGGCTGGCGAGGAGGAGGCTCCGAGCGAGCCTCCTGTCCTGGCGGAGGGCCAGAATCGCGAGGCTGGAGAAGCCCCGCCGAAGTCGGGGCTCGTCGGGCGCGGCGCGGCGTTGGAGCGACGCTCGTCGCCGGGCACGGAGGACATGCGGGTCTCCGTGCTGAGCCCCGAGCAGCGCGAGCGCCTGGAGCGGCGGGAGCTGTGGACGGCTCGGCTGGAGCGGGCGAAGCAGACGCTGGAGTCCTACGTGTCCGCGACGCGTTATCCGCCGCAGTCCCGCTCCATCCGGGAGCATCCGGACCAGGTGGTGCTCGCGGAGCCGGAGCGCACGCGCCCGTTGAGTCGCGAGCACGCGGACGTGCAGCTCCGGTTGAAGCAGGATCGGGTCTTCGTGGTGAGCGACGAGGCGGTGCACTTCTTCGTCTCGTGTGAGGACGCGCAGCGCGTGCCCAGGCCCTGTCAGGTGTTGTCCGCGTCCGCGCACGAGGCCGAACACGTGCAAGGCGCGGGGGGCGTGCCCGCCGTGCCCGTGGCCTTCACGGACGATGGCGCCGCGGGTGACGCGCTCGCGGGCGACGGCATCTTCACGGGGCGGTTCCAGCCGTCGAAGCAGGGCTTCCCGCTGTATTCGGGCACGCTGCGCGTGGACGTGCGGGTGCGCTCGGACAAGGCCGAAGGCATGGCGTTCCTGGACATCCTGTACACGCCTTCTCCGCCGGCGACCTTCACGGGCAGGGTGCGTGAGGCGCTGGCGGACGGCTCGCTGCTGCTCTACCTGGGCATCCACGTGCGCAAGGCGGGGCGATATGTCGTGGCCGGACGCATCGACAACGAGAGCGGCGAGCCCTTCGCGCATGTCTCCTTCAACGAGGAGCTGAAGGAGGGGGTGCAGGAGGTGAAGCTCACCGTCTTCGGCAAGCTGGTCCTCGACGAGGCGCCGACCTTCCCCCTGCAACTGCGCGACGTGGAGGGCTTCCTGCTCAAGGAGTCAGGGGACCCGGACCGCGAGCTGATGACCACGATGCGTGGCTATGTCCACACCACGAAGGAATATCCGGCGACGTCCTTCTCGCCCGATGAGTGGCAGAGCGAGGAGCGCAGTCGCAACCGGAACGAATTCATCCGCGACGTCGAGGAGGCGCAGCGGCAACTCGACGCGACGCTCGGCGAGGAAAAGCGTCCCTGAGTCGCGGGTGGGTCCTCCGACGTGACGGTGACGCCCGTTGGGGCGTCGTGGAGCGGCACGGCTCGCGCTTCAGGCGACGCTCGGCTCGTGCGAGTCCACCGGCGTGGGCTCCGTGGAGACAGTGGAGACCTCGGGCTCGGTGGACGTCGCGCCCCGCTGCTCCTCCAGCAGTTGCTCCTGCGGCGCGGCCTGCTCCGCGAAGGTCTCACCCGGAGCCGAGGCCTGCTCCGTGTTGGACGGGGCGACCGCCACCGACTCCTCGAAGCTGTCGCCCACCGTCGCGCTCTGCTCCGTGAGGAACTGCCCGAGCACCGAGGCCGGCTCCGCCGGTTGTGCGTCGGGCTGGAGCTCCACGGCGTCCGCCACCACGTCCACACCCTGCGCTCCGAGCGCGGAGACCACGGGGACACTGGCCGCGACGGGGTTGGCCGCGAGCGAGCCGAGCACGCCCGCGAGGGCCGCGTCCGCCGGGCCAAACTCCTCCTCCGGAACCAGGTCGCCCAGGTCGCTCAGGTCCGCGAGGAACTCCTCCGGTCCCGCGGGCCGCACGGACGCCCCCATCAACTCCCCGGACGCATACCGCGCCGCCGACAGGCCCTCCACCGCGCTTCCACCCGGCATCACGCCGCCGATGGCCGAGGGGCTGTCCTCGAACGAGTCCAGGTCCAGGTTCAGGTCCAGCATGGGGTCCGCCCGCCCAGAGGAGCCCGGAGGGTCCATCATGAACAGCAGATCCTCCGGCGCATCCACGCTGGGCGAGGAGGTGTCCAGGTTGTGGAGCTCCCACGCCGCCTCGTCGGGCGAGAGGATGTCGGAAGCATCCGGCGCGTCCGCGCCCCCGCGCCTCGACGCCCGCCCCACTGCGCCGCCCGTGTCACGCGGCGCACCCAGCGCGGAAGGCAGCTGGGAGCCAAGCACCTGCGCGTAGCGGGGCGCGGCGGGCTCGAACGAACTCTCGCCGGAGAACACGCGCAGCGACGCATGATCCAGGTTGCGCGCCGAGCCGGTTTCCTCCGCCTCGTCCAGGTCGAACGAAGACAAGAGGGCATCGGCGCCATCCGCGCCGTCCGCCTGGAAGTCGCTCTCGTCGGAGTAGCCCCGGCGGATCTTCGACACGGGGTCCAGGGACTCGCTCTGGGTGAGCGGGGACACGCTGGTGTCCACGTCGAGCGAGGTGCGCCGCAGCGAGGACAGGATGCTCGAGGACAAACGGCGGATGGAAGTCATCGGACACCTCCCGGGGCGCACACGTCGGACATCATCGTCATTGTCGTCGTCCCCGGGTGAAAGTTGCCAGGGGCCCCGCGTGGGGTCCCCACCCACCCTGAAAGAGGGGAGTCCGCACCCATCACCTGTGGGGTCGCCACCCCTCCCACTGGACAACGTTTCCGGATGCAGGGCGCTTGCAACGTCCGCCACCGAACGAGTGCGGGGCGGGCGCCGAGGTCGGCTGGCACTCACGCTCCAGACACCGCAAGAAGAGAGGTATCCGTAGTGGGCGCTCGCCTGGGGATGGGCGCTGGCCTCCCGCTTGCTGGGGAGAGGCTCGAGGAGGCGGTGTCATGCTGCGTATCGAAAGCGCGGGACAGACCCATATCGGTCGCCGGCCCCACAACGAGGACTCCTACTGTGTCCTGCCGGAGCTGGGGCTGTACGTGGTCGCGGATGGGCTGGGTGGGCAGGAGGGCGGCGAGGTGGCGAGCCGCTGTGTCGTGGACACCTTCGCGGGCCTGGGGCATCGGTGGGAGCGCGAGCGGGAGGCGGTGTGGCCGGAAGTCGCCGACCCCCGCCGCACGCGCGAGGAGAACCTGCTGGCGGCGTGCTCGCAGCTGGCCCAGCGAAACCTCCAGGCCCAGCGCGTGGGCCGGCTGAGCGAGATGGCCTCCACGGTGGTGGCGCTGGCGCTGGGGCAGGAGGGCGCGGCGGTGGCCCATGTGGGGGACAGCCGGCTGTACCGGCTGCGGGGCGGCAGGTTGGAGTCGCTGACCCGGGACCACTCGTTCATCGAGGAGCTGAAGGACGTGGGCATGGAGCCTCCGGGGGGCGCCTCCAACTGGCGGCACCTCATCACCCGCGCGCTCGGGACGGACAACGCGGAGCCCACGCTGCAGCGACTTCACGCGGAGCCTGGGGACGTCTTCCTGTTGTGTTCGGACGGCCTCTACGAGCCGCTGGGAATGGACGGGCTGGCGCGGCGCCTGTCGCTGTCCTCCGCGCGTGAGGTCTGCGACGCGCTGGTGGCGGATGCCTTCGAGGCGGGAGGCAAGGACAACATCACCGCCGTGGTGTTGCGCGTCGCCGACGCTTGAGGCGCAGGTCAGTGGAGGTGGGAGGGTCAGCCGGAGGGCGCCGGGTCATCCACGCCTTACTGCTCAAGCCTGGAAGCTTGGGGTAGGGTGTGGCTTCTGGGGTTCCCCCACCCTGGTCATTTCCCCTCACGTCCGACACCGCAGCGCATGACGCACAGCCTCGCCGCTCGTCTGACCATCGCCATCACCCTGGTCATCCTGGCCCTCACCGCGCTCTGCGTGACGTTCACGGGCGTCGTGCTGCGCTCCCGGATGGACACGGAGCTGGCCCAGGCGCTTACCCATGACGAGTCAGCCTGGAGCCGGTTGGTGGCCCAGGAGGCTCGGACGCTGAAGGTCCTGCTGCGCAGCGCCGCGGCGAATACCCAGCTTCGCGCGCTGCTCTCCGGCGCGACGGTGGACGCGAAGGCGCTCCAGACGTTCTCCGAGGATCAGAAGGCCCTGGTGTCAGTGGAGCTGTTGCTCATCACCACGCCGGAGGGCGGGCTGCTCGCGGGTTCGTACCGGGAGCCGCTGCCCGCGCTCGCGCAACTGGTGCGGAGCGGTGCGCCTGGGGTGCTCTTCGTGGGCGAGGCGGCCTACTGGACGGTGTCCCGGCCGGTGGAGGTGGACGGACGCGCGGTGGGGCACCTGGTGCTGGGGAGTCGGTTCGACGATGCGCCGCTGAAGGACTTGAGGAATCAGCGGGGTGTGGAGCTGCTGCTGCGCGTGGGCCCGAGGTTGGTGGCCCGGTCCGTGGACGTCGTGGCCCCGGAGGCCTTGCTGGCGGCGGTGGACGCGGACGTGGAAGAGGGGCGCGTGGACGTGGAGGACTCGTCGTTCCGCGTGGTGCGACTGCCGGTGGGGCAGGGGTTGGAGCTGGTGCTCGCGCGGGACGAGAAGACGGAGGCGTCGCGTTTCGGCACGGCGGTGCTGCTCATCGTCGGGTTGGGGCTGTTCACGGCGCTGGCGGCGGGCGGTGTGATTTTCCTGCTCGTGCGACGGATGACGAGCCCCCTGCGGGAGCTGACGGCGGCGGCGGCGCGGGTGGTGGCGGAGGGCGACTTCCGGGGCACGCTGGAGGTTCACTCGCGAGACGAGATTGGCCGGCTGGCCGCGTCGTTCGCGGAGATGATGGTGCAGCTGCGTTCGCTGCTGATGGCGCTGAAGGGCTCGGCCGAGCAGCTCGAGTCCGCCGCCGCGCAGCTCACTGATTCCGCGTCGATACAGAACGAGGCGGTGTCCCAGCAGGCGGTGGCGCTGCACGAGACGCAGATGGCGGCGCAGCAGCTCCAGGAGTCCTCCCGGGCGGCGGCCAGGCGCGTGGAGACCATCCAGCGCGAGGCGGAGAAGGCGAGCGGCTTCGGTCAGGCCGGCGAGGCGGCGGTGTCTGGCAGCGTGGGGGGACTCACGCACATCCGCTCGCACGTCGAGCAGATTGGCCGCACCATCACCGTGTTGCATCAGCGCACGCGACTGGTGGGCGACATCACCCGCACGGTGAAGGACCTGGCGGACCAGTCCAACGTGCTGGCGTTGAACGCCTCCATCGAGGCGGCGCGCAGTGGCGACCAGGGGCGGGCCTTCTCCGTGGTGGCGCGGCAGATGCGCTCACTGGCGGACCAGTCCGCGGGAGCGACGACGCGCGTGCAGGGCATCCTGGGCGACATCGGCCGGGCCATCTCCGAAGCCGTGCGCATCAGTGAGGGTGGGGCGCGCGAAGTGGAGGGAGGGCTGGAGCAGGTGCAGGCGGCGGGTGAGAGCCTGCGCTCGCTGGCCGGCATCATCCAGAGCAACGGCCAGACGGTGCGGAGCATCTCCGATGCCGTGCGCCAGCAGGACGCGGGCATCGCGGAGCTGTTCGCCGCGCTCAGCTCCATGGCGGACGTGGCGGACCAGATTGTCGACCGCATGGCGGCCAGTGAACAGGCCGCCATCCAGCTCTCCGCCGCTTCGGGCGAGCTGAGCGCCATCGTCGGCCGCTACCAGCTCTGAGGTTTCACGTCCGTCGAGGCGCGCTTCAGCCCAGCTCACCACCGTCGATGGCGTGAGCGGCACCCGTGATGGCGCCCGCCGCGTCCGACGCGAGGAAGAGGCACAGCGCCGCCACCTCCTCCGGCTGGACGATGCGGCCCATGGCGTTCATCGATGCCAGGGCCTCGCGCGCCTGCTCTCCGGTGCGACCCGTCGTGTGTGAAATCGCCGCCGTCGCGTTGGAGAACATGTCCGTCTCCACCCAGCCCGGGTTCACCGCGTTCACCGTCACCTGCTTCTTCGCGTACTCCACAGCCAGCGCGCGCGTCAGGCCCAGCAGCGCGTGCTTGGAGGCGCAGTAGGCGGACGTGTATTTCATCCCGCGCACGGCGGTCATGGAGCCGATGTTGATGACCCGGCCACCTCCGGCCTGCGCCATGGCGGGCATCAGCTCGCGGCAAAGCAGGAAGGGGGCCGTCACGTTGATGGCCATCACCCGCGCCAGGTCCGCGGTGCTCGTCTTCGTCAGCGGCGCGGACACGGTGATGCCCGCGTTGTTCACGAGCACGCCCGGGGCGCCTTCCGCGAGAATCGTCTTCGTCGCCGCGACCAGCGCGGCCTCGTCCGCCACGTCCACGACGAGGGGCCGGATGCTGTCTCCGCCCTCCTTGACGAGCACCGCGAGCGCATCCGCGGCGCGGGCCAGGGCCCAGACGCGATAGCCCTCGCGCGCGAAGGTCAACGCCACGGCGCGGCCAATGCCTCGGCTCGCGCCCGTCACCACCACGGTCTTCTGGATCGTCGTCATGCGCGGCAGCCTAGCGCCCCAGGCCGGCACGGGCACGCCCGACGACACGACTCACGCGGTGGGGGCGAGCACCGCGACGGGCGCCTGGGGCCGCAGCCGCTCCCCCACGCGCTCCAGCCCCTCGCCAGCCCGCGCGCGGGCATGCACCTGGGGATAGTCGTCGAACGCCGTGCCCAGCCACCGGTCCAGCACCGTGGTGTACAGGCCGTAGTGGCCCTGGTGCCGGGCGTGGTGCATGGCGTGGAAGGTGGGCGTGAGGACCTGTCGCCCGAGCCACGTGGACACGAAGCGCTCCGGCAGCCACTCGGTGTTCCCATGGCCCACCACGTTGAGCACGTAGTTGGCGAGGATGTAGAGCATCACCCCCGCCTGGGTGACGGGCATCACCTCCAGCGCCAGGATGACGAGGCCGAAGTTGCCCGCCAGCAGCACCACGCGCTCCACCAACGAGAAGGACAGCGAGGTCAGCGGATTCGTCACCTGCGCCACATGGTGCTGCGCGTGGAACCGGTAGAGCACGCGGGTGTGCAGCAGGCGGTGCGTGGCGTAGAACCACACCTCGAAGCCCACGAAGAGAAAGGCGAAGGTCGCCACCGTGGCGCCCACGCTGAAGGGTGCCAGTCGCGACTGGTACACGACGCGGAACGCGGCGACGAGCACCGCGTCGAAGACCAACACCCGCACCGCCGCCCACGCCTCGCTGCGAAGTTGTCCCGGCGCCAGCGGCTTGCGGTAGACGCGCCACCGCGCCCCGGCCTGGAGCGCGGCCGCCCACCATCCCAGGCCCACCATCGACACCTTCAGCGTCCCCGACACGCCCAGGACGAGGGGGAACAGCGCCATGAATGCGTGCACCATCGTGCTCCACCTCCGGCCCTTGCCGCCGACACCCCATGTTAACCCCCCGGAGGCAGGCGCGGTTGCGGGGGCGTTTGACGCTCCTGGAGGCGGGCGTTAGGACGGCGCCATGGCACGCGCGGACATCACTGACTTGTTCCGGCTGGACGACCTGCTGTCCCCCGAGGAGAAGGCCGCTCGCGACACGGTGGCCGCCTTCGTGGACCGCGAAGTACTGCCCATCATCGGCGGGCACTTTCGCGATGGCACCTTCCCATTCCACCTGGTCCCCCAGCTCGCGGAGATGGGCGTGCTGGGCGCCAACCTCCAGGGCTACGGCTGCGCGGGGATGAACACCGTCAGCTACGGCCTCATCCTCCAGGAGCTGGAGCGGGGAGACTCGGGGCTGCGCTCCTTCGCCTCCGTGCAGGGCTCGCTCTGCATGTTCCCCATCCACGCGTATGGCAGCGATGAGCAGAAGGAGCGCTTCCTGCCGGGCATGGCCAAAGGGCGCGTCATCGGGTGCTTCGGCCTCACCGAGCCGGACTTCGGCTCCAACCCTGGAGGCATGCGCACCCGCGCGCGCAAGGACGGCGACGACTACGTCCTCAACGGCACCAAGACGTGGATTACCAACGGCGCCATCGCCGACGTCGCGGTGGTGTGGGCGAAGACGGACGACGGCGGCCCCGAGTCCGTCCGAGGCTTCCTGGTGGAGAAGGGCATGCCCGGTTTCACCGCGCGGGACATCCCCGGCAAGTTCTCCCTGCGCGCGTCCATCACCAGCGAGCTGTCCTTCCAGGACGTGCGGGTGCCCGCGCGCAACGTGCTGCCCGGCGTGGCGGGCCTGCGAGGCCCCTTGTCCTGTCTCAACAACGCGCGGTTGGGCATCGCCTTCGCTGTCACCGGCGCGGCCATCGCCTGCTTCGAGGGCGCTCGCGAGTACTCACTGTCCCGCGCGTCGTTCAACGGCAAGCCCGTGGCCAGCTACCAGCTCACGCAGGAGAAGCTGGCGGACATGCTCCAGGACATCGTCAAGGCGCAGCTCGTGGGACTGCGCGTGGCGCGGCTCAAGGACGAGGGCAAGGTGACGCCCGTCATGGTGAGCCTGGCCAAGCGCAACAACGTGAAGAGCGCGCTCGACATCGCCCGCGTGGCGCGGAGCATCTACGGCGCCAATGGCATCACCGATGCGTACCCACCAGTGCGCCACATGCTGAATCTCGAATCGGTCTTCACCTACGAGGGCACCCACGAGGTGCACACGCTGGTGCTCGGCAAGGCCATCACCGGAATCGACGCCTTCGACTGACGCCCGCGTGATGCCTCCCCTCATCCCAGTCGAGCGGAAGAGGGGAGGGCCATCACAGGCGAAGCCGAGGTCAGCCCTGGCTCTCGCCGCCCTCGGCCTTCGGGGCTTCTTCGGCCGTCGTCGCCTCGGCTTCGGTCGGAGCGGACGTTTCGGCGCCTTCCTCCGAGGCGGTCTCCGTGCCTTCCGCCGAGGCCTCGTCGGACAGCTCTGGCGCGGTGCCAGCGGCTTCCGCCGCCTGCTGCGCCTTGAGCTCCTCGTCGTTCATGAAGCCGACGGGGTTGTCCTTCCGGTTGAAGAAGCGCACCGCCTTCTTCGAGAGCGCGAACATCTGCTCGGCCGCCGCGGCGGGCACCAGCGAGTGCTCGATTTGCGCCGGGTCCGGACGCTCCACCACGCCGAGCTCGCCGTCCTCCAGCCGCTTGGCCTGCTCCGGCGTCAACTCCATCCGCCGCAGCTTGCCCTTGCGGGTCATGAAGTAGAACGCCGTCTCCCCGGGCTCCAGCGGCACCTGCGAGCCCAGCACGAGCTCGCGCAGCGCCTTGTCCAGCTCCACCTGGCGCTTGGATTCGGCGCGCTGGTAGGCCTTGGAGCCGGGCATGGGGGGCAGCTTGGGAATGGGCTTCTCGGCCACGGCGGCGGGACGCCCGTGCTGGGGCGCTCCACCTCCGCCACCGCCACCGGGCCGGAACGAGCCACCATGACGGGGCGCACCGCCACCACCAGGGCGGCCACCACCGGGACGTCCGCCACCCTCTCGGGGGCCGGGGCCACGGTCCTCGCTCCGGGGTGACGGGCCACCGGATGTCCGGTTCTCGTCACGCCGGGGCGGAGGACGGTTGCCGCCTGGACGTCCGCCCTCCTGGGGCTGGGGCCTCCGGGCTTCCGTCTGGCTGGTTGCCGCATCAGCCTTCTTGGACTGTTCCTCGGTGACGAGGCCCGCCTTCAACAACTTGTCGCGCAGGTTCTGCATGAGAAGGGCGTTCTATCCCTTGCACGGCCGCACGCAAGCCGCTGCTTGCCGCTCTTGTATGCGCCACGTAACTTGCCGCCCCCGTGGTACCCCCTCCGGAGGAGTCGTGAGCCGTCTGAAGAAGTCCGCCGTCACCCTCGCCTTGGCGCTGGCCGCCGCCAGTTGCTCGGACCCGGTCGACAAGGCGGCCAAGGCGCGCATCTTCTCGCCGGAGGACCCTCCCAAGGTGGTCGCCTCCGCCCAGCAGAAGCTCCCGCCGGAGGATGTCGCGGAAAACCCTCAGGTGGCCCGCCGAATCCTCGGCATGGACGCCGCCGAAATCACCGAGCGGCTGGGTCCCCACCGCTACCAGGCCACCCTCGGCTACGAGTGGACCTCCGCCGAGTCCAACCCCGTGAAGCTCACCGAGACGCGCACGTTCCGCGCGGGGCCCGGGGGTGTCAGCGGCGACTTCCACGGCGTGCTGGAGAACTCGAGGGACCAGGGCCTGGAGGTCATGCGAGTGGGGGGACAGGTGTTCGCCCGCAACCGGTATGGCCCGTTCCGTCAGCGCCTTCGCGACCGCGGCATGGCCGAGCGCACCCGCACGGAGCTGACCGGCGCCATCCGCGACTTCGACATCCTCTTCCAGGGGCGGCTCAAGCTCGCCCCGCAGGGCACCGTCACCTATGAAGGGCGCACGGCGTGGCGCTACGTGGTGACGCTGGCCCCGGCCACGGAGGGCGATGCGTCCCGACCGCTGCCGGCGCTGTTCCAGTCCAAGGGGGGCTCGGACGAGACGACGCGTCGGCGCGCGAACTTCTTCGCCCACCGGCTGCCGCGCTCGCTGGATGGCGAGGTGCTGGTGGACGCGGCCACCTCCGTGGTCCTCAAGGCCCGGCTGGATGGGCGCGTCGGGGTGCCGTCGGAGAAGACGCCCGAGGCGGCGGAGTTGCGGCTGACCTTGGAGGCGTCCCTGTCGGAGCTGGGCAAGGACCCGAGGCTTGCGCCGCCCGAGGAGTTCCTCCCCGACGCGGACAAGCCCCAGGGCATCGCCGACGCGCTGGACCGCTTCGGCATCGAGCGCGCGAAGCCCGAGGGTGCCAAGAGCACGACGCCGGGTGAGGCGCCGCCCGAGCCCGAGGACGAGGCCGCGCCGGAGTAGTTCGTCGAGCGGGTGGGGCGCCCGGTGGGCGTCCTACTGATGCCGCCGTGCCGGAGTCGTTCGTCGAGCGGGCGGGTCGCCTGGGTG
>NZ_JABUMQ010000271.1:0-15749 GCF_013336645.1 Myxococcus sp. CA039A
AGACACGCGAGGACCTTCCCCAGCGGCTTCCGCCCAAGCCCGATGAGCCGCGCGAGGACGGGATGCCAGGCTACGGCCAACCGGACGAAGACGTGCGTGAGAAGTCACTCCCCGAGCAGAACTGGTAGGGCGGTGGGGATGAACATGGGGAGCGGGAGGTCATCGGGGTCTCCCGGTGTGACTCGCACGGAGTGCTGTTCGAGTCCGTAGGGTGTGAGCTTGCCGTGCCAGGCCGCGAAGTCACCTTCGGACAGGAGTCCAAAGGCGCTGAAGATGCCGCTCGCTCCCTCGTAGCGGTTGCGGTCCAACCGCAGGCCGGGGCGGGACGTGTCGCGGCCCAGCTTCACGAAGCTGCGCATGTCCCTCAGGGTGTTGTCGAAGACGGTCAGGTCCGAGACGACGAAGGGCTCGTCCGCGGCCAGTCGCAGGCCCGAGTCCGCCGTGCGTTCGATGAGGTTGCCGAGCACACGCACTCCCTGCGCCCTCACGACGCGGATGCCCTGGCCGTTGTGCCGGTTCGCGAAGTTGTAGATGTCCGTCACCCTGTTGCCCTGCACCAGCACGTTGACGGGGTTGTCCACCGGGGACGTCCCGCCGATGGAGATGCCGCGGCCCGCCTGGAAGACGAGGTTGCCGACAATCTGGATGTTCGTCGCGTCCTCGTGGATCAACACCGCCTCGGCGGCGGAGGTCTTCTCCTGCCACGGGTAGCGCTCCAGGTTGGGGAAGCGGAAGAGGACGTTCTCGTAGATGGCGATGTCGTCGCACGCCTTGACGTCGATGCCATTCTCGCCGCAGTCGTACATCTGATTGCGCTCGATGAAGAGGGTGGACGGCCTGGCCTCACTGGGCTGGCACTGCACGCCATCGCCCGACGCATCGTGGATGGTGTTCTCCAGGATGAAGACCTCGCGCGAGGAGCCCTTCACCGCCACCCCATGGGAGTCAAAGCCCGTCCTGGAGAAGTCGTGAATGGCGTTGCCGTCGACGAGCACGCGAGTCGCATCGCTGACGACGACCCCTCCGCCAGCCCGGCCGCCATGGAGCACGGAGTCGGTCAGCTGCGAGCAGGTGGTGCTGTCCTCGAAGAGCGCGGCGAAAGAGGGGCGCTCGAGCACGTCCACCTCCACGGACTGGACGATCCAATAGGGCTGGCTCAGCACCAGCAGGCTGCCCACGTCGGTCGTCGAAGGGATGATGCGAGGTCGGCGCGACGGCTCCCCCCTCAGGACGATGGGCGACGTGGCCGTTCCGGGGCGCGCCTTCAGTGGATTGATGGCGACCTGCTCGGGATACGTCCCTTCGCGAACCTGGATGACGTCGCCCGGCTGCGCCACCTTCACCGCCGCCATGATGGTGGGGAAGGGATTGTCCGAGGAGCCCAGCGGAGCCTCTGCATCCCGGGGCCCCGTGTTCGCGACGTACAGCGTGGGGCCCTGCGCGTCGGCCGCCGAGGGGCACTGGCTCCAGAACAACTCCTTCGCGTTGAGCGGTGTCATCTGCTCTTCCCAGAGCGCCGGGTCGTCGCCAGTGGCGCTCGTGTCGCCCCGAAGCGCGGTCACCCGAGTCGCACCCGTCTCCGTTCCAGGGCGCTGTGTGTCACCGGCCCCCAGCTCCGCCGAGCTAGGGCCACATGCGAGCGCGAGCCCGTACACGAGCACCGCGAACCGATTCCTCAGAAACCCCAGCCCCTTCGAACCCTGACCCATGTGCAGCCCCCCTGATTTGTCGGCAGTGGGGATGATGCTTTCCACCGGAGTCGCCTTCATCAAGCGCCCATGCCCCCAAGGGGGACGCGGCATTCACAGGAGGATGCTCGTGGTTCGGCGGGGCTGGATATGCGTCAAGTGCGCCTGACGTACGTGGCGGCGTGCAAGGACGCGGGGCCACGCGCGTGCGTCGGGCGCGAAGAGGACCTAGCCCGCGAGGGCGCGAACCAGGGGCATGTGACGACGGAGTGCGTCGACGACGCGGCGCACATCGTCCTCGCGGGTGTCGGGCCCCAGGCTGAAGCGGAGGCTTCCGCGTGCCTGGGCCGCTGACAGTCCCATGGCCCGGAGCACGTGCGAGGGCGTCAACGTCCCGGACGCGCAGGCCGCGCCCATCGACACGCAGATGCCATCCAGGTCGAGCGCGATGAGCAGCGCCTCGCCCTCCACGCCGTCGAAGCGCAGGTTGCTCGTGTTGGGCACGCGGGTCACACCCGCGCCGTTCACCGTCACGCCCGCCACCGACTCCAGCACCGCGCGCTCGAAGTCGTCGCGCAGCGCGCCGAGCCGTGCCGCCAGCGTCGCCTGCTCACTCGCCGCGAGCTCCAGCGCGAGCGCCAGGGCCTCCGCATACGGGATGTTCTGCGTCCCTCCGCGACGGCCCCCTTCCTGGTGTCCGGGGGTGAGGGCGCGCACGTCCACGCCCTTGCGCACCACCAGCACGCCCACGCCCGAGGGCCCGCCGAACTTGTGCGCAGACAGCGACAGCAGATCCGCGTCCACCTCGCGCAGCGACAGCGGGAGCTTGCCCGCCGCCTGCACCGCGTCCGTGTGGAAGAGCACGCCCTGCTTGCGGCACGCGCGCGCGACTTCCGCCACGGGCTGCACCACGCCCGTCTCGTTGTTGGCCCACATCAGCGAGCACAGCGCGGTGTCCGGCGTCAGCGCCGCGAGCAGGTCCTCCTCGCGCACGCGCCCATCCGGGCCTGGGGCGACTCGCACCACCTGCGCGCCTTCCCGCTCGAGCTGCGCCACCGCGCCCAGCAGGGCGGGGTGCTCCACCGCCGACGTCACCAGCCGACGTCGCTCCGGCGAGGGACGCGCATGCCACGCGCCCACCAGGGCCAGGGCATCCGCCTCGCTGCCCGAGGCCGTGAAGCAGACTTCCTTCGGCTCGCAGCCCAGCACGCGCGCCACCCGGGCTCTCGCGGCGTCCAGCCTGGCGCGGGCCTCGCGGCCGGCGGCGTGCACGCTGGAGGCATTGCCATGGCCACCGTGGACGAGGGCGTGCGCGAGCCCCGTCGCGACTTCCGGCCGGACAGGCGCGGCGGCGTTGTAGTCCCAGTAGATCACGAGTCCTGCGCGGAGAGCAGCGACACGGGACGTTCGTCCGAGACGCCGAAGGCCTCCAGGAAGCGACTCACCAGCTCACGCTTGAGCGCCTTGCGCTGCGCCGCCTTGCCCGACAGCGGCAGCCGCGCGCCGGCCATGCTGCCGTGGCCGCCGGAGGAGCCGCCGTAGTCCTCGAAGATTTCGCGGATGAGCCGGCCCGCGTTCATCCGCCGGTCCTTCACGCGCAGGCTGAAGTAGAGCTGGTTGCGGTACGTGCCGAAGGCCAGCGACCACTTCGTGCCCTCGAGGAACATCAGCCGCTCGGCGACCTCCGCCACCATGTCCGGGGAGTAGACCTCCTCCAGGTCGGTGACGATGGCGGTGCCGTAGACCTTCGCCCGCTCGAAAGCCGTGTGGTACAGCTGGAAGTAGCGCGCCGGCAGCTCGGGGTGTTCGATCTGCGCGAGCATCGACTTGTCCATGCGCGGGAACAGCCACAGGTAGCTGTCGATGTCCGTCTGCGTCGTCTCGCGGCCCAGGTCCCTCGTGTCCGCCTTGATGCCGTAGAACAGCGCGGTGGCCACTTCGACGGAGGGCTCCACGCGCGCGGCGCGCAGGTACTCCACCAGCATGGTGGACGTCGCGCCGAAGTCCCCGCCCACGTCCGCGAAGGGCGACGCCAGGCTCTCCTCGCGCAGCGGGTGATGGTCTACCACGAGGTGGGCCTCCAGCCGCACGGGCAGCGAGTGGTTGCCCACCTTGGGCTGCGTGTCCACCAACCCGAAGAGGTCGTACTCGTCGAAGTCGATCTGCGACACGTGGGAGATGGGCAGCCGCAGCACCTTCACGAAGGCGATGTTCTCCGCCCGGCCGATGATGCCCCCGTAGCCCACGTGGGCCTCCACGTCCGCTCGGCGCTCCAGCAGGTGGGCGAGCGCCACCGCGGCGGCCAGCGAGTCCGGGTCCGGGTTGTCGTGCGTGAGGATGAGCGCCTTGCGGTGCCCCTTGGCCACCTGGAGCAGCCGGTCCAGCTTGTCCCGGGCCGATAGCAGGGCCAGTCGCGGTGGCGGAGGCTCCGTCAGCTCGCCCCCGATGGTTCCCTGGGCACGGCGGCTGTTGAAGGACTGGGTCACGGGCATGGATGGTCTTCTTTACTTCCTCCGGCCTCGGGTTTCGAGATGCCGGATGTTGTCTCCTCGACATTGAGGGCGCGGTGTCACCCGCACATCAATGGTGCAAACGCCCCCCCCGACGTTCACGGAGGGGCGGAAGGCCGTGTGCCCGGACGCCTTCCTGCCCCCTTGAGGAGGTCCAACTAGTTGTTGATGGCCTTGTACTTGCGCCCGAGGTCCCTGAAGTACTTCACCCCGTTGTCGAGCGAGTTTTCCATGGCGTCCATCAGCACCGTGCGGAACTGCGCCACCGGGCCCCGGAAGCACTCGTAATAGCGCTGCCGGTCAATGGAGTGGATGACGGCGGGCATGTAGCCATTGCGCAGCAGGATGAGGTTGCTGCACATGCGCCCCACCTTCCCGCTGTGCTCGGTGAACGGGAAGATCTGCAGGAAGCTGTGCTGCACCGTGGCGGCCTGTTTGATGGGATGGAACTCGCGGAACTCGGCGCTGGCCGTGTAGTCCACGAGCTTCTCCAGCGCCGGTTGGATCTTCGCGGGCTGGTGGATGTCGTGGAAGTACGTGCGGTGCAGCGGCATGTCCTTGCGCAGCCCCGAGCGCTCGCGCTCCTTGGCGAGCTCCTTCTCCGTGCGCTCCCGTCGCTCCATGCGCGCTCGCTCGGCCAATGCCTCCGGGGTGTTCCCGAGGAAGAGGTCGTGCATCCGCTTGATGGTGGTGAGGGTGATCTGCGCCTGCTTCTTGGCGCCCGCGGCTTCCTCGCGAATGAAGTCGCAGACGGCCTTGTGATTGCGAATCTCGAGCACCACCGGAATCATGGAGGCCTCGGCGCTCGCGCGACTGGGGAACAGCGCGGCCTTCAGTTCCTGGTGGGTGTAGACCACGCCTTCCAGTGCGGCGTCGTGGTAGATCCACGACATCTCGAACTGTTCGAGGAAGTCACGCGCTGGCTGCTTGTCCTTGTAGATGTCGAGGTACTCGCGCAGCGCCTCGTTCTTCTCGTCGATGTCCTGGTAGCGTTCCTTCACGGACTGCGGCTCCTTCTTGCGTCGTATCCCCGCGGGGCGGAGACCGAAGCGTGCGGCCGAGCGATACAACGGCATGCGGATTCTAGAAATTCCGCACGGTTGTAACAACGAAATCCACTAGAGATTGACGAGGAAGACCTCGCACGCCTGGTCGAGCAGGTCCTTGGACAGGGCCGGCGGTATCTGCCGGTACCGGGCCGCGTCCTTGATGAGCCCCACCAAATCGCGGGGATGGCACGCGCGAAGCTGCATCGTCCTGGGCTTGTAATAGTGCTCGACGAGGTACGTGACGGCCTGGTCCACATAGGGAATTCCCGCCGCCTCGCACACCCGGCGGAAGATCTCCCGATAGGACTCCTCGTCGGGATTGGTGACCTCGATTTTGTACTTGATGCGGCGCAGGAACGCCTCGTCCACCAACTCCTTGGGGTCCAAATTCGTGGAAAAGACGAGAAGCTGATCAAATGGGATTTCGAACTTCTTGCCGGTATGGAGGGTGAGGAAGTCCACCCGCTTTTCCAGGGGAACGATCCACCGGTTGAGAAGGTCTGTGGGGTGGACTTTCTGGCGGCCGAAGTCGTCGATGAGGAGCATGCCGCCGTTGGCCTTCACCTGGAACGGGGCTTCGTAGAAGCGGGTGCTCTCCGAGTAGATGAGGTCCAGGGTCTCCAGCGTGAGTTCGCCACCGACGACGACGGCGGGCCGGCGGCAGAGCATCCACCGGTTGTCCATCTCGAAGCTCTGACGGCGGCCGGACGCATCGCCGCCCATCTCCAGCGAGACGGGCGTGTGGATGAGGTGGTCATGCACCTGGATGATCTGATTGCCGATCTCCAGGCAGTGCGGCACGTAGACCTCGCCGCCGAACATGTGGGAGACGGCCTCCGCGAGGCTCGTCTTGCCGTTGCCCGGGGGGCCGTAGAGGAAGAGCGAGCGCCCGGAGTTCACCGCGGGGCCCAGCTTGTCCATCAGCTCGGCGGGGACGGTGAGGTGGCTGAGCGCCATCACCAGCTCCTCCTGGCTGACGACGGGCGTCTCCTCCGTCTGGCTGGTGATGAGCGCGTTGTACTGCTCAATGGGCACGGGGGCGGGGCCCACGTACGTGGTGCGGGTGAGCGCGTCGCGGGCGTACTCGCGGCCCTTCTCCGTGAGGATGAACTCCACGGACGCGCGGCCGAAGCCCTTGCCGCCGCGCAGGTCCACCAGCTTCTCCGTGGCGAGGAAGTCCACCACGTGCTCGATGACGCCCGACCATGGAAGGCGCATCTCGGCCGCGATGACCATGCCGGTGCCGGTGCCGGTGTAATAGAGGAACTTCAGCGCGATGTCCGCGAGCAGTCCCATCTTGAGCCCCGTCTCCTCCACCGACTTCGGCTCCGCGGGAGCGATGTCGAGGATGGAAGGGTTCTCGAGCTTGAACGGATTGTCGTCGTAGGCGTGTCCGGCGGGTGCCATCGGGCCCCTTTCTAGCCCAAACCCGCGTTGGGAGGGCAGAAGGGATGATTCCCGGGGTCTGGGGGCAGGGAGGCAGGCTCCCTACCCCGGACGGCGCCGGAGGCCTGGCGCCGGGGGTCAGACGTAGGTGAGCCACTCGGCGTAGCGCGGCTCCATGCCCCGGACCGTGCGGAAGTACATGTCCTGCACGAAGGTACCGATGGGGCCGGGCTTGCCGGTGCCGACGGTGCGGTCGTCCACCTCGCGCACGGGGGTGATTTCCGCGGCGGTGCCGGTGAAGAAGATCTCGTTGCAGATGTAGAGCGCGTCGCGGGTGAAGGTCACCTCATCCACGGTGCGACCGCTGTCGCGGAGAATCTTGAGGACGGTGTCGCGGGTGATGCCGTCGAGGATGGGCGAGGACAAGGGTGGGGTCTTGATGACGCCCTTTTTGTTCACCATGAAGATGTTCTCCCCGGACGCCTCGGCCACGAAGCCGCTGATGTCCAGGAGGATGGCCTCGTCGTAGCCCGCCAGCACCACCTCGCGCTTGGCGAGGATGGAGTTGACGTACTGGCCGGAAATCTTGCCGCGCACCATGTTCACGTTGACGTGCAGGCGCGTGAAGGAGCTGACCTTGGCGCGGATGCCCTCGCGGATGCCCTTGTCGCCCAGGTACGCGCCCCAATCCCACGCCGTCACGGCCACGCGGGTGGGGTTCACCGCGCCCAGGCCCATGGCGCCATCGCCCATGAAGGCCACCGGCCGCAGGTACGCGCCGTTGGCGAACAGGTCCTTCTGCTTGCGCAGCAGGTCCAGGCACGCCTCGACGAGCTCGTCCTCGGTGTACGGCATCTTCAACATGCAGATGTGCGCCGAGTCGAGCAGCCGCTGGATGTGCTCGCGCAGGCGGAACACCGCCAGCCGGCCATCATGCGTCTTGTACGCGCGGATGCCCTCGAAGACGCCGAGCCCGTAGTGCAGCGCATGCGTCATCACATGCACGTGGCCCTCGTCCCATTTCACCAATTTGCCGTCGAGCCATATCTGGTCGGCACGCAAAACACTGGTCGAGGTCGAGCTCATGCGGGGGTTCCTTCGGCCTGTAAGAAGTGGGACTGCCCGGCCCTTCTAGCCACTGGACCCTATGAGGTCAAAGCGTGAAAGCCGTTTCAGGGAAATCAGAGCACGTGTGGCAGTGGGGCCAGCATGCGTCGCAAGAAGGGCAGGTCCTCGGCGAGCGCCTTTCGGCCGTAGTGGAGCGCCTTGGACGCGAGTTCCACGGAGGGCACGACATCCAGCGGTGACAGCGTGCGGGAGAAGCGCTTGATGTGATGGGCGTAGGGCAGGTTGGGGGCCACCGTCATCGCGGCCAGGCGCTGGAGGGGGAGCCAGAAGGGCGTGGCGAGTCGGGGTGCGAAGCCGTCCAGCGCGAGGATGAGGGTGTTGCGCGTGCCGATGCGTCCTCGCGCGACGGCCTTCCACGCGGCCTTCGCGGGGAGGTTGTCCACGAGGCCCCCGTCGATGAGTCTCGCCACGCCGTGGTGCGCGAGCAGGTCATCGAGCAGCGAGTGCATGCGAGGGTCCTCGCGCAGCACGTCGTAGTGGATGACGCCGGGCAGCGCGGAGGAGAAGCCCGCGGCGTCGAGCGCGTCGAATTCGCCGGTGGAGTCGTCCGAGCCCAGGTGCAGGCGCACGGTGATTTCGGGGCGGGTGAACAGCTCCGCCATGGCGCCCATGGCGGCCTGGATGCGGCGCGCCACGCCCGCGGGGTTGAGCAGGCCCAGGGGACTGGTGCCCATCAGGCGCTCGTAATACTCGAGCGGGCGGGGAAGCATGCCTCGGCGGATGCCGCCCACGGAGATGAGCGTGGGCACTGGCAGGTCCTTGAGGCGCAGGCCGCTGCCCTCGGGGCCCGCGCCGAAGAAGCGTCCCAGGCCCGCGCGCAGGAACAGGCGCAGCGCCGCGGGCAGACCGTAGCGGCTCTCCGTGGAGATGAAGCGGAAGAGCTTCCGGAAGGACAGCCCCCGGACGATGTTGATCATCTCCGTGGGGTCGAAGCGCGCCATGCGCGAGCGCATGATGGCGAGGATGGCGCCCATGGACGCGCCCGCGAGCAGCTTCGGCTCCAGGCCGTGCTCGGCCAGCAGGCTCATCACGCCCAGGTACACGAAGGCGGTGCCGCCTCCGCCCCCCGTCACCATCACCAGTTCCTTGTGACGCAGCTCGCGGTCCAACGCCTCCGGAGGGACACGCCCTCGCAGCCGGGCCACCACGCCGTCACGCGCCTTCGCGGCGTGCTCGCGCAAGTCCCTCACGTGGGGCACCAGCCTGTCTCGCGTCGGAGGCCGGAGCCCACCGAGCACGGGCGTGAGCCGGCGCTCCACTTCCTCGCGGAACGGCGTGAGCAGGGCGCCCACGCCCACGTCCAGCCCCCCGTGTTGGACCTTGTAGAGCCGCGCGAGTGACAGCGCGGTGCGCAGCACGGCCTCCTCGCGCTCGTCGAGCAGGCCAGGCGTCGCCAGGGACGCGCGCACGAGGGAGAGCTCCAGCTCCTCGAGCGGCCGGGTGATCTGGAAGCGTTCCTTCAGGAGCACAAGTGAGCCAGGGCCTCGGTGGGCGCGAGCCCCGAGCATACACCGTCTGTCGGACACCCTCCCGCCGCCCCCGGGAGGGCGGGCGTCATGAAGGGCTTCACGCCTGGGCGATCTGCGGCAGGTTGGCGCGGGCCTTCTCGATGTCACCCTCGTACTTGAGGACGAGATTGAGCGTGGAGGCCACGACGTCCGAGGTGAGCTGCTCCGCGTTGAGCAGCACCAGGCTCTGCGCCCAGTCCAGCGTCTCGCTGATGGACGGCGCCTTCTTCAAGTCGAGCGCGCGGATGGCGGCGACCGCTTCCACCACCTGCTCGGCCAGCATCTGCGGCACGTGGGGCAGCCGCGAGCGGACGATGCGCAGCTCCCGCTCCCGGTCCGGGAAGTCGATGTGCAGGTGCAGGCAACGGCGCTTGAGGGCGTCGGACAGCTCGCGCGCGTTGTTGGACGTCAGCAGCACGCGGGGGATGTGCTTGGCGTGGAAGGTGCCCAGCTCGGGGATGGTGACGGCGTTGTCGGAGAGGACCTCCAGCAGGAAGGCCTCGAACTCCGGGTCCGCCTTGTCGATTTCATCCACCAGCAGCAGGGCGGGGCGCTCGGAGAGCTGGGCGCGGAGGATGGGGCGCGGCAGGAGGAAGCGCTCGGAGAAGAAGACGGCGTCGCTCGAGGCCAGCCGGTCCGCCGCCTCCGACAGCGTGGAGGTGCCCTGCACCATCTCCCCAATCTTGTCCTTGAGGAGCTGGGTGTAGAGCAGCTGCTTGGCGTACTCCCACTCATAGAGGGCCTTGGCCTCGTCCAGCCCCTCGTAGCACTGGAGGCGGATGAGCTCGCGGCCCAGCGCCGTGGCCATGGCCCGCGCCAGCTCCGTCTTGCCCACACCCGCGGGGCCTTCGACGAGGATGGGCTTGTCCATCCGGTCCGCCAGGAAGGCCGCCGTGGCGATCTCCGGGGAGGGCAGGTATCCCACCTGCTCCAGGTGTTTCTCCGCGTCCGCCACGCTGGTGAAGGTGCGGATCTCTGCCGTCGAAGGGGTGCTCACCCGGTGGAACTTAACCGACGCCCCCCAGGCGACTGCGGCAAAAATGCCAGGGTCCGTGGCCTTCGTCCCCAACCTTCCTGCCTCGCTGCCCTCCAACCCTGCGGAAAAACGTGGGGAAATTATTTGCGCACCGTGGGCACACGTCGTGCATCTCTAGGGCGCAACTCACGAAGGAAAGCAGCGAGGTCCGTGGTCATGGTGTGGGCGTGGATGAGGATGGTGATGGCGCTGGCAATCATCCTGTTGCCGGGTGGTTTCCCCCTGCTGCTGTCGTACATCGCCGTGCGGACGCTGGTGAGCCGCTGGCGTGAGGCGCAGATGCAGGCGCACAGCGTCGGGCGTGAGGCTTCCCTCCGCGACGTCCTCGCCAGCCTGCACTTCAAGGAACTGGTGCGCGACGCGCGCGCCGCCCTCTGAGTTTTCCGCCTCGGTAGGGCATGGATGTCGCGGCCCGAAGGCTCGTGACACCGCCTGAGGCTCCCCGGCCCCGTGCCGGTTTCCCGGCGGGTGCCGGAACTCCAGACAGCTCGAGGTAGGGATTTCCGGCGAGGGCCGCCACCGTGGCGGCGGCCCTCGGGCCGCGAGCTACTTGTCGAGCTCGTCCACCAGCGCCGTCCAGTCGTCATCCTCTTTCACCCCACCGACGGGGAGCTGCACGAGCATGGTGCGGTCGGTGGGCTCCGACTCCTCGCCACCCAGCGGAGTGGCCGCGGAGGCGGGAGCAGGGGCTGCCTTCTTCGCGGCGGCGGGCTTTGCGGCGGCCTTGGCGGCTTTCGCGGGAGCCGCCGCAGCGGGAGCGGCCGCGGCGGGGATGATCTGATTGAGCTGCGTGCGCAGGGCGAGCTGTTCGTCGTCGTCCGAGGGAGCCGCGGCCTTGGCGGCCTTGCCCGCGACCGGGGCAGGGGTGGCGGGTGACTTGCTCTTGAAGCGGGCCAGCTCCAGCTCCGCGACCTTGAGCGCCTTGCTCTTCTCCTGCACGGACTGCTGCAGGCGCGTCACCTCTTGCGTCTTGATGGCTTCGCGACGCTCCAGCTCGGCCTTCTGCTTGGCGCCCAGCTCCTCGATTTCGCGCAGCTGCCGCGCCTCCAGGTCCTTGCGCTCCTTCTGGGCGGTGGCCAGTCGGGCGGCGGCCTCGTTGGCCTTGCCCTCGGCGGCGGACACCTTCGCGACCAGGTCCTTCTCCGCGCGGGCCTTGGCGCCCTGGGCGTTCTCCAGCGCCAGCTCCAGGTCCTGCACCTTCTTGGTGCGGGTGGCGAGCTGACCCTGCATGTCCTTGGCCTTCGCGTCGGCGTCGGCGGCCTTCGCCTGGGCCTCCTGCGTGAGCTGCGCGACGCGCTGCTCGGCCTTGGCCAGTTTCGCCGCCAGCTCGTCGGAGGCTCGCTTGGCCTCGGCGCGCTCCTGCTGCGCCTGCTGGGCCTGCTGCTGGAGCCGGGCCTCGGACTGCTGGAGCTGACCGGAGACGCCGTCGCGCTCCTGCACCAGCTTCTGGTGCTGGGCACCCGCCGCGCGCAGCTGCTCCTCGCGCTCGCCGAGCGTCTTCTTCGCCAGCTCGAACTGGTTGTTGAGCCCGGCCATCTGCTGGCCGAGTCCGTCCGCGTGGCGCTTGGCGTCGGCGGCCTGCGTCTGGAGCTTGGTCTCCAGCGCCTTGAGCTGCTCGGTGCGGGTGGCGACCTCGCGGTTGAGCACCTCGGCCTGACGCATCTTCTCCTGCGTCACCTGGGTGAGCTTGCGCAGCGTGTCCGAGAGCTCCTTGCCCTTGGTGGCCAGGTCGTTCTGGAGCAGCTCCTCGCGGCGCTGGGACTCCTCGGTGAGCGCGTCCAGCCGCTCCTTGAGGTTGGCCCGCGTGTCCTCGACCTGCGCGAGATGGGACGACAGCTGGGTGACTTCCGCCACCCGAGCGCCCAGCTCGTGCTTGGTGATGGTGAGCTGTTCGCCCAGCTCCTCCACCTGGTTGCGCGCGTCGTTGAGCTCCGCCTCCAGCGCGGACTGGGCGCTGGCCGCCTGCTGACGACTGGTCGTGTGCGCCTGCTGCTCACGCGACAGCGCATCGCTCGTGGCGGCGAGCTGTCCCTGCACCTGCTCGAGCGACTGGCTGGTGGCCTCCAGCTCCGAGCGCAGTCCGTCGCGCTCGCTGGTGAGGTCCTCGATGTTCGCGCTCGTCTCGGCGGCGAGCTTCTCGTGCGCGGCCCGCTCCGCCTCGTAGTTGCCCAGCGTCTCCGCGAGTTCTCCGCGCAGATGGCCAATCTGGCCGGTGAGCAGTTGCTCCAGCGCGTCCTTGGCCTCGCCCAGGGCCTGCAGCTCGGCGATGCGCTGATCCCGCTCGCCGGTGGTCCTCGCCAGCGCGGCTTGCGTCGTCTGCAGCGTCCCGTGGGTCTCGTCCAGCTCGACCTTGAGGGCGTCGCGGTGCGCGGTGGTGGTGCCCAGCTCGTCGCGCGTCTCCTCCAGCGTGTTCTGCGTCTGGGTGAGCGCCTGGGTGGTGGCCTCCAGCTCGCCGCGAGTCTCCGCCAGCGAGCCTTCCGTCTGGGCCAGCGTGCCTTGCGTGTCCGCGAGCTGTTGCTCGGTGCGCGCCAGCGTGTCCTGGGTCTGCGCGAGCGACTGGCTGGTGGCCTCCAGCTCGCCGCGCGTGGTGGACAGCGCCTCTTCCGTCTGGGCCAGCCGCGTCTGCGTCTCGCTCAGCGTCTGGCTGGTGGCTTCCAGCTCGCCGCGAGTCTCGGAGAGCGTCTGCTCCGTGCTCGCCAGGGTGTTCTGCGTGTCCGCGAGCTGCTGCTCGGTGCGAGCCAGCGTGTCCTGAGTCTGCGAGAGCGTCTGGCTGGTGGCCTCCAGGTCTCCCGTCAGTTCGGAGATGCGCTGATCCCTCGCCGCGACGTCACCCTGGAGCCCCTCGATGGTGGACTCGCGCTGGGCGACGGTGTCCTCCAGCGATGCGACGCGCGCCTGGAGCTGCTCGCCAAGGCGCTGCGATTCCTCGAGCTGCGAGGTGAGGGCCTGGATCTGCCCGGTGAGGTCGGCTTCCTGCTCGGCCTTCGCCGCGCGCACGTCCTCGAGCTGCCGGGTGAGGTCTTCCTCCAGCGCGTCCTTGGCGATCTGCAGCGCCTCGAGACGGCCGGTGAGGTCCTCTTCCAGCGCGTTCTTCGCGTCGGTGAGTGCCTGGAGTTCGCCAGACAGCTCGGCTTCGCGGTCGGCCAGGTGCGCCTTGACGGCCTCGACCTCGCCCTCCAGCTCGCCGATGCGCTCCAGCTGCTGCTGGATGCTGGAGTTGAGGTCCGCCTCGGTGCGCTCGTTGTGAGCGATGGTCTCCGCAAGCTCGCGGTCCAGGGAGGAGATCTTCGCGTCGCGATCCTCGACGCGCTGATTGAGCTCCGTCTCCTGGGCGTCCTTGTCCATCCGGAGCTGCTCGCGCTCGCTCGTGGTGCGCGCGAGATCGGACTCCAGATCCGCCACCTGCTGGCTGAGCCGCGCCTCGAGCGCGTCGCGCTCCGCGTTCAGCCGGATGATCTCCGCGTCGCCCCGGGCGCCGTGCTCCTCGGCGGAGGCGGCTCGGGTCTCCAGGCCGCGGACGGTGGTGTCGCGCTCCTGCTCCGTCTGCTGCAGCCGCTCCTGGAGGGCCTGAATCTCCCCGTCCAGCTCGGCGTAGCGCTGATCCCTCTCGCTGACGGTGCGGCCCAGCTCCGACTCGAAGTCGTCACCGCGCTTGCCCAGCTGGGCGATCTCCGCCTCGTTCGCGCGGACGGTGTCATGGAGCTTCTGCTCCTTGACCTCGAACTCCAGCGTGACGACGTTGTGGAGCTTCTCCAGCTTGTCGTACTCGGCTCGGAGGTGCTCCAGGTCGGTGCCACGCCGCGCGACTTCGTCCTCGCGGTTGTGGACCTCCTTGCGCAGCAGGTTGATGTCCTTCTCCTTGGAGGCGACGACCTCGATGAGGTCCTTCTCCGAGGAGAACTTCTGGAGCAGCAGATCATCGACGGTGGCGCCGTGCTCGCGTTCCTTCTGGAGCATGGCCTGCTGCGCCTCGTTGAAGCGGCGCAACAGGTCGTCGACCTGCATCTTGAGGCCCTGCAGCTCCACGTCCTTCTCGTGGAGCCGGTCCTCGCCGGACAGGAGTTCGCGCTCGCGCACGCTCCAGATTTCGGAGAGGCGGGCGAGCTGGGCCTCGCGCGTCTTCAGCTCGTCGCGGAGGATCTGGATCTTCCCCTCCGGCGTGCCCATCAGCTCGCGGCGCGGAGGTGGGCGCTTGAGCTGGCGCGACTCCGCCAGCAGCTCCGCCTTGCGGTCGGCGATGGATTGGAACGCGCGGTCGAGGAACGCGCGGTCCTCTTCCGTCATCGCGCTGCGGCGCTCGCGCTTGGGAAGCTTGGGCGGACCGCCCGGACTGGTGCGGATGGCCGGCATCGGAGGCGGGGCCTCGCGAGGGCCGTTGCCTGAGAGCGCCGCGTCAAGGGACGCGTCGGACTCATCCGTCCCCGGTGGGACGATGCCCGTGCTCAGCGACGCCAGCTCCCCCATTTCAAAGGGGATGACGAGGTAGCCGTCCGCGGCGCCCGGCGTCTGCCGGTGCTGCGTGAGACCTTCGACTCCCGTGTCGGAGGACAGGAGCAGGACCTTGAGATTCTGGCCCCACTTGCCCTTCTTGATCTGCCCGCACAGCGTGAACCCGGATTGATCCGGCAGCTCGGCTCGGAGGACGACGAGATCCGGCCGGCGCTTCTCCAGCTCGCGCTGCGCATCCGTGGCAGTCGCCGCCATGGCGGTCTGGTAACCCGCGCTCTTGAGCACGGTCGCCATGCTGAGGGCGAAGTCGTTTTGGCTTTCAACGATGAGGACGCGGCGCTCCATGAAGCCCTTTCACCCGTAAAAAGTGCAGTGAAAACCGCAACATCCTACTGGGCGGGCGTGAAGCTTGGAAAGTTTCCGGAGGGTGCTCGGTTGGCTGCTTCACGAGCCCTTGCCGCGAACGACGCCTTGTGCACGGGGCGTGGGGGGCAATCGGGACGGATCCGTATCGTCATCCCGCCCCGGGAAGGTGGTGGGGGGCGTGTGACGGGCGAACCGAGTGCCTTCGGGTGGACAGTACCCGTGGGCGAGCTGGGCGAACCAGGGATTCAGCGTCGAGGAGAGCGGTTCAGGCGCGGGGCCGTCGTCGTCCGGGGCCGGCTCCGGGAGGGCCTCCTCGGCTTCGGCCTCCTGGAGTTCGTCCTCGTCTTCGATCAGCTGCGCGGCGCTGCTGACGGAGACCTCAGCCTCCTCCACCTCGTCGCTGCTGATTTCGTCCGGTTCATCGAGACGTGGGCGGGAGTGGGATGGAGTAGGCCCCGCGTCGTCACCGTCCTCGATGGCCTGGGCTTCGTCCTCGGAGATCTCCTCGGGCTCGTCCTCGGGTTCGGCGGCCGAGGTGGCGGCCTTCAGGGCGGGGCGAGCGGCGGCTCCGTCGATGGGCTCCAGCCGGGGCGGTCCGTCCACGGACATCAGCCGGGGAGGGCGCTGAC
>NZ_JABUMQ010000272.1:0-15735 GCF_013336645.1 Myxococcus sp. CA039A
CCGTCTCCCTCGGGCCCCCCGGCCGCCCCGGCCGCTTGTCCGCCTCCACGCCCCTGGCCTTCGTGCCGTCGCGGCTCACCATCGTGCGCTCCGACTCATTGCGTGATAGAAAAAGAGTGACCAAATAGTCATGATATTGAGGGCGGGGAGTCGGCCGGGCGCCCCGCTGGAGAGCGACGATGATCGGCATCCCTCTGGGCTGGGCGTACTCCAATTTTGGCGAATGGGCGCTGCACAAGTACGTGCTGCATGGCCTGGGTCGACACCGGGGAAGCTTCTGGGGCTTCCACTGGCACGAGCACCACCAGGCGTCCCGCAAGCACGACATGCTGGATGACCAGTACCTGCGCTCGCTGTGGACCTGGTCCGCGCAGACGAAGGAGCTCCTGGGGCTGGCCGCCGTCGCCCTGGCGCACGCGCCGCTGTTCCCGGTGGCCCCCTTCTTCGTGGGCACCGTGTGGGCGTGCGCGGTGAACTACTACCGCGTCCACCGCCGCGCGCACCTGGACCCCCAGTGGGCCCGGGAGCACCTGCCCTGGCACTACGACCACCACCTGGGCTCGGACCAGAACGCGAACTGGTGCGTGACGCACCCGTTCTTCGACAACCTGCTGGGCACGCGGCGCGAGTACCTGGGCGTGCAGCCCTCGGCCTCCACGGCGCCGGTGCCCATGGGCACGGGGGAGCGCCTGACGTCCGCGTCCCCCGCGCACCCGTGACGCGGGGTTAGAAGACGAGGTCGAAGTAGTTCGCCTTGGCACGCACGCCCGCGCACGCCTCGATTCTCGCGTTCCAGTCGCGCGTGGGCAGCGAGCCCCGCGCCTCGAAGGTCAGCTCGAGCGCGTCCTCGCGGGCCATGTCCAGCAGGTTCACCGCGCCGCTGCCGGTGAGCCGGATGGACTGCGTGGGCGACGTGTTGGTGCGGCGGTACTCGCCAATGAGGATGCTCTCGCTGGTGCCCGGGCGGACCACGGAGACGCTGGCGCGCTCGATGCCACTCAGGTCCGTGCTGGACGTCACCTCGAAGCCCTTGAGCCGCAGCTCCGTCTCCACGTCGGTGTCCTGGGGGAGCACCTCGTCGAAGTCACCCAGCGGGAACTCCATCGAGTGCTCGATGCTGAGGGTGCCGGGGAAGGCCGCGGGGAAGTCGACGTCGGGCTCGGCCTTGCAGATCTCCTCGGCCTCCGCCTCGATGAAGAAGAGCGAGTCGCAGCCGGTGGCGACGAGCGCACAGGTGGAGAGCACCAGGGCGCGGAAGGAATTCGTTCGCATGGTGTGTCTCCAGACTCAGAAGAAATAGAAGAGGAATCCCACCTTCACGGAGGGGATGGTGGCGCGCACGGTGAGGTTTCGCGCGGTGATGTCCGACTCGTCCGTGGCGTCTTCGATGAGCGCGCTCGCGTCGTCCACGCCCATGCGCACGTAGCTCAGGCCCAGGTGCAGGAAGAAGTTGAACCGGTTGGCGGCGCCGATTTCGAGCCCCACGCTGCCGGCGACGTAGTCGTAGCTGATGTCGCGGATGGCGGACGTCGCCGACGTGGGCGTGGCGCCGAGCCAGTCCACCACGTCGTTGTAGTCGGAGCCGAAGTAGTGTCCGCCCTCCACGTTGATGGAGGGGGAGATGAACGTCTGCATCGGAAGGAGGCTGAGGCCGCCCCGAAACCCCAGGCTCAGCGTGTTGGTGGTGGGACCTGCTTGCAGCCGCAGCCAGGGCAGGGGCTTGAAGACCGCGGACACGCCGATGCCGTGGGGCGCGCCCGCATCCACCAGCAGTCCCAGTCGGTAGGGCTCCGCGCCCGCCGTCTCCTCCTGCGCGTGGGCGGCGGCCCCGGTGGCCACCGCCACGAGGCAGGCCAGGGCCGTGCCATGTCGTCGGAGGGATGCCGCACGTCGTCTCGTCGAAGGTGTTGCCATCGTCATGTGCTGTTCCACGAAGGATGTCCGGCCCGGCGAGCATCATTCGGCGGCGAGCGCGGAAACGGAAGTCGCGGGGATGAAAATGATGAGCCCTCACGGCCGAGGCGCGGAAAGCCCTGGGTTCCTGGCGCGAGGATTCTCGGTGGAGCGGAGCGCTGCCGCGTCATGCGGGGCAGGCAGGCGCGAGCCACCCGCGCGCGTCGACTTCTTGCTGGAGGGACTCGCACGCGCGGTGAAGGAACGATTAGAGTTCAACTTCCAACAACAGCGGTCCGGGGGGGGGCGAGGATGTCTCACAGCAAGGTCACCGCGCGGAAACTCACATCGGGCCTCGGATTGCCCACGGGCGAAGCCCACACCCTGGTCCTCAAGCGTCGCGCGGCCGTCGTGGTGGAGTTGGACGACCTCAACTTCCACTCCGGCAGCGCCGTGCTGCTGCCCGCGCCTCACGCGCGCGAGAACTGGCGCGAGGGCCACACGGGCGGACTGACGTGTGTCATCCGCGCGCTCGAGTATGCGCTGGAGAAGAAGCAGACGCTGCTTGTCGCAGGGCACACCGACAGCGTCGGAGGGGATGGCTCCAACCGCGCCTTGTCGAAGGCCCGCGCGCAGAACGTCCATGACTTCCTGACGGGCGACAAGGCGGGCTGGGCCTCCTCGTGCGCCGAGCACACGGTGCAGGACTACCAGACGGTCCTCACCTGGGTGGCGGACGAGTACGGCTGGAACTGCGATCCGGGTGGCATCGATGGCCAGCACGGCAAGCGCACCACGGCGGCGCTCGAGGCGTTCCGCAAGGCCGTGGAGGCCGCGCACGGCTCGAAGCCGCCGGACTCCCGCGCGCCGGGCGTGGAGGATTGGAAGGCCGTCTTCCAACTCTATGAGACGTATGTCGCGGGCCGCGTGGACCTGAAAGCCGCGCGGGGTGCGCTGAGCTTCGCCACGCCCGCGGTGCTCGGGTGCGGCGAGGACTGGCCCATCGAAGGCCAGGGCCAGGACAACCTTCGCTCCCAGGTCAACCGACGCGTGGAACTGGTCTTCTTCGAGGAGCCGCCGCCGGACTTCTCGCGCCAGAGTCCTCCGGGCGCGCAACTCTACGGGGCCCAGGGCGGCTACCAGCGCAGCTATCTGCCCATCACCCCGCGCCACACCTTCTTCTTCTCTGTCTGAGGCGGCCGTCCTGCCTTCAGCTCGCGTGGAGCCATCATGCCCGTTCCGGAAGTCCTGAGACTCTACGGACGTACCGATGTGTTGACCGCGGTGGGAGACCAGCAGCCGCCCACCAGCACTCCGGCCTGGAACGCGGCGACGCGCCACCGGAACGTCACGCGGACCATCACCCTGCACTACACCCACGGCTGGGTGGCGGGGAACTGGCAGGCGCCCGCCACGGACTGGTACGGCGCCACCTTCAACATCGACCTGGATGGGACGCTGTTCCAGTGCGAGGAGATGATTGTCCGCACCAACCACGTGGGCGGTGCGCCCGACTTCTCCGGGCAGTACAGCTTCGTCAACCTCACGTCCATCGGCGTGGAGCTGGCGCGCTTCGGCAAGATTCAGCAGGGCCCCGCGCTCTACAGCGTCAATGGCTATCCCGGCATCGACTTCCAGACCGTGACGACCTTCCCGGACGAGTGTAATTACAGCACCCATCCGGGCTCGAAGACGGGCGGCACGCGCCGGTACAAGCTGGGCAAAATCAATGGCGGGACGGTGCTCCAGAGTACCAGCGCCAGCCGCTCCTACTACTACATCAAGGTCGCGACGTTCGACGACGAGCGCAATGACAACCGCGCCACGTACCCGCTGGACGTGCTCTTCACCGAGGAGCAGTACCAGACGCTGGTGAAGTGGGCGAAGTGCATGTGCGAGATGAATCGCATTCCCAAGGCCTTCCTGCTGCATCCGGCCACCGGCGTCGAGCAACCCTGGATTGACGTTCAGGACCTCATCGAGCTCAACACGCCCGCGGTGCTCCAGAACAAGGAGCGGGTGCGCTCCTTCCAGGGAATCATCGGGCACAACAACATCCAGGCGGACCGCTCGGACCCGGGCGCGTCCATGGACTTCTACCGGCTCAAGCGCGGCGTCAGCGACGAGTGGTGGTACCCCGTCAACCTGGACGACACGACGCGGGCGCTGAACTACCTCGAGACGGCGCGCTCCGCCGACTACATCGCGATGACGGCGTACAACGTCGCAAGCCGTCGCGTGGACTACTTCACCGAATGCGAGGGCACGGGCGGCGGCTACTTCCCGGTGGGCCTCAATCGTTTGTGGCACGGCGGCATCCACCTCCCCTCGGGGGAGAACGCGCGGCCCGTCTATGCCATGGCCAACGGCCGCATCGTCGCCGCGCGGGTCGTCAACGGGCTGGTGCAGGGAGTCGAGCCTCGCTACAGCCGCTGCTTCGTGCTCGTGCGTCATGAAGTGCACGTGCGCGAGGACGCGAACCGCGAGGGGGAAATCGACTACGGGGCGGACTCCACGGAGACCGTCTATTCGCTCTACATGCACCTGCGACCGCAGGTGATTGCGCGCAGCGACGCGGGGGCCGCGGTGGTCGACTACGCGGCGCATCCGGACTGGCTCAATCACTACTTCATCGACCATCCGACGGACCAGGCGCCCGACAACGGCGACATCTTCTATCCCGACCAGACCGTGCTGCTCAGTGACCTGGTGGGCCACTCGGGCACGTACATCACCGGGATGGATGCCACCGGGCCCGTGTATGGGCCCACGGTGCATGTGGAGGTCTTCACCACCGCGGATGTGTCCCGGTTCGCCGACAGCCCGTGGGTGGATGCGGCCAACCGGATGGAGGACACCACGGAGGACCTGGTCTGTGATTTGCCCGCGCTGGATGACTGGCTCCAGGGGCGGGGTTATCCGCCCATCACCCAGGTTGATGTCCGCACGGCGGTGAGCGACTTGCGCCAGGTGGCCGTGCGCTTCCGCAGCGAGTGGAGCCTGCAGACGCGTGAGCAGCTCACGCAGACCATCGTCGTGGGGCAGCCGGCCGTCGAGGTGGCGCTGACGCAGGCGCTCACCAACGAGCAGTGGGAGGCGAACATCCGGCCTCTATGCTTCCACACGGACATGCAGGGCGTCGCCACCGAGGCCGTCATCGGGCCCTTCCTGGGCGACTCGCATGTCTGGCACCTGCACCCGCTCGTGTTCATGCAGTGGATGAACGAGCGCGTCGCGCGGCACGAGCAGATTCTCCGCTCCCAGGACAAGACGCGTGGACAGGTGACGAGCACCATCGCCGTGGAGAACGGGTACGTGGTGCGCTTCGTGAACCCCGTCCCCTCCGTGGCGCCGCCCCAGGGGTACGCGGAGGTCCGGTGGAACGACAACCTCTACGAAGTCACGGTGGACCGGCTCTGTGATTTGACGGCGCTGGCCGCGGCGCCGCAGCAGACGACGCGCTTCCGGATGCGCCTGCTGGATGCCCTGGAGATGATCAACGACCGCCAGCACGGCGTCACGGTGCTGCTGAGCCATGTGGCGGTGGAGGTCAACGCGCTGAGCGCTCGGGCGGGACGGCACCTCGCGGGGAACGCGGTGGATGTCCGCCCTGGTAACGGAACCACGGTGGCGGCCTGGTACGAGTTCATCCAGACGGTGCGGCGCGTGGTGACGTATCTGAACAACCGCGAGGGCGTGGGCTCGGTGGAGATGGAGATGTTGCAGGACGCCGACGGTGCGACCCGCCCCCAGGTGGACGCGACGGCCAACAGCCGGGAGTGGCTGACGCGGCTGCTCGCGGCGACGGCCGCCACGGACGCGCAGTTGACGGCCGTCACGCCCGGGTTCGCGACGCTCCAGGCGGAGCTGGGGCAGATGCGCCTCCACCTGCACGCGCCTTGAGGTCGGTGACAAGATGGTCCCCATGAGCGCGAGCCAGGAACGACAACGCCCCGAGTGGGGTCCGTCACGGCGAGTGGTTCCGTGCCGGAGGCCCGGCGCAATCCCGAGTCGCTCTGGAGTCGAGGGAGGTCGTCCATGGGGCGTCGGGTGAGTGTGGTTTCGCGAGGGGCGGGTCGTCTGTGGGAGGGCATGGCGTGGCGTCTGGCGCTGGGGTGGATGGTGGCGGTGTTGCCGCTGCTGACCGGTGCCTGTCGGCAGGCGGTCGCCGCGGAATCGTCCTCGACGACGCCAGGGCTTCAGCAGCGGACCTCGGTGGCGACGCCTGGCACCGCGCCGTCCACGTCGGCGCCAGTGGTTCAGCCGCGAACCGTGGGGACGTCGCTTGCCGGCGCGACCACGGGTGCGGTGCCTTCACAAACCGGGGGGACCTCATCCTCCGCCCCGTCCTCTCCATCCCCAGCGGGCCCGGCGCTGCTCGGTGTGAACCCCGCGCAGGCCCTCCAGGACACGGAGTCGGCGCTGCAGCCCGTGCGCGCGGCTGTCGGACGCAAGGACTTCATTGCGGCGGCACGGGACATCGAAGCGCTCCTCCAGGCGGACCTGCCGCGCTTTGTCTCCCTCTGGGCGACGGACCCGGGGCTCGCGCCGCTGCGTGACAGCGAGCCGGGACGGGCGTTGGCCGCGCGGCTGCCTCGGCTCGAGGCTTCCTGGCGGACCGCGCTGACACAGGGCCTTCCCGTGGTGTGGTGGAAGCCCGCGGCGCCACGGAGCGAGGAGGGCGACGACTCGGGAGCGTTCACGACGCCGCCTCCCGCGGTGCTCCGTGCGGGCGTCTATCTGCCCAAGCAGGGCCGCTTCGTGCCGGCGGGACCGCTGGAGCCCGGCGCCATCACCGCGCGCCTGTCGACCGACCGCGCGAGTGTGCTGCTGGTCCGAGGGGCACTGGGGTTGGGCCTGACGTCGATGCTCACGGACCTGGAGGTAAGCGTCCGTGATGCCGTCACAGGGAGCCCGATGACTCCCGTGCGGAGCCCCACTCCGGACTATCGCGGCCCCCAGGCGCTCCAGTGGAGCGAAGTCCGAGGCAAGTGGGCCTTCCGCGTCCAGAACGGTGACCAGACCAATCCCACACAACCCCAGTTCAGTGGGTGGCGTGACGTGGCCACTGAGAGCGGTCATCGCAATCGTTCCGTGTCGGCCCAGGGTGAACTGGTCTCCGAGGGCTCGGTGCTCATCGGGTTCCCCGACGGCTGGATGAGGGACGGGGGGAAACTCGTCGAGCAGTCGACGCAGCGGAGCATCCCGCACGACACCGTGCCCGCGAAGCACCCCTTCCTCCAGGCGGTGACGGTGGGTGATGCGGTCTGGGTGTCGTCCGTGGAGTCCTGGTGCGATGCCTCGACGCCGGAGCCGACGAGCATCCTGCGCCATGTCGTGGAACGCGTCGCTCGCGACAACAAGCGCGTGCGCATCCACGAAGGGTCGGGCGGCGCCTCGCTGATGTCGCTGCCGGATGGTGGCCTCATCATCCAGGTCGACAAGGAGGCGCGGCTGGTGCCCGCGAATGTGACGACGTGGAAGGCCGCGACGGCCTTGCCGGAAGGCGTGCTCCTGACCACGCCGCTCCAGCCCAAGGTCTGTCACGCGCTCTGACGCCGTCCGCCTGTGTCGGGAGGCAGAAGTCGGCTCAGGGGGCCGGAGGCTCCCGCCATAGGGGCAGGGTGATGCGGCTTCCACCGAGCCAGGTGATGTCGAGCGGAACCTTCGCGTCGGCGATGGACTCGCTGCTGACGTCCTTGCCGGTGCCGTAGTTGACCTGTGACTGCGCCTGCTTGTTGATGGCGAGCACGATGACGACCTGGCTCCCCGCTTCGAGCTTGCGGCTGGTCATCCTGCCGCTCTGGAACGTCAGGCGCTGGGGCTTGCCCGGCGTGAGCAGTCGTCGCTGGGCGCGGTCCGCGACGTAGCTGGCACGCGCCAGCACGTACGACAGGTAGAAGTACTCACCCCCCTTGGTGCGCTCGAAGAGCACCACGTTGAAGTCGAAGTCCTTCTTGTTGGTGATGAAGTCGAGCTGCCCTGAGAACAGGCCGCTGACCTCCACGGGCGCATCGAGCGGCTCGCTGACGAAGGTGAAACCGTTGCGCGCGTCCATGGTGGTGTCGACGATGCGCGCGGGCTCGGAGTGTCTTCCCTCCGAGCGGTCCTTCAGGTCCACGCGCTGACGGAGCACCGTGCCCGGCGCGGGCGGCTTGAGGGCCAGCCGGTGCGCGTCACCCGAGGGCGCGGGGTCCAGGTACAGCTCCAGCGAGGCATTGCTCAAGGCCTGGAGACCCGGCGCGTGCTTCCACGTGTTCGTGCCCATCACCTGGTGGTTGATGCGGTCCTTGAGCAGCTCGGGCCGGGGCCCCTTGCGCAGCACGTGGTTCAACCACTGGTAGCGCAGCTCCATCACGTCGAGCCGGGCGACGGGGTCGATGCGGTAGCCCATCAGCTCATCGCTGGAGACGCGCTGCGCGCCGACATGGTCATACGGCCCGATGACGAACGTGTGGTTCGCGTCCTTCGCGTACTTGAGGTGCTCGGTGAGGTAATACATCGCGCTCAGCGAGCAGCCGTCGTAGTAGCCCGTGGTGGTGAGGACAGGGATGCGGATGCGCGCGAACTCCTCGCGATACGGAATCATCTTCCGCCAGTAGCCGTCGTAGCCCGGGTGCTTCAGCCAGCGCTGGTAGAAGGGATTGGGACGGCCATCCAGCCGCTCCAGCGCGCGGTAGGGCTCGCCGCTCGCGAACCAGCGCTCGTCGAGCGCGTCCCACCGCGCGCCATCGAAGTAGTCCGCGTCCGCCAGCCCCTTGTCGAGCGTGACGTAGCGCGGCCACTTGTAGAAGAAGCTCTGGAAGACGTTGCCCTGCATCGGCACATCGATGCCCGGCGCGACCGGGACCGACGGCATGATGGTCTTCAACGCCGGGTGCCCGTGCTTCGCCGCCGCCCACTGGGTGAAGCCTTCATAGCTGCCGCCGAACATGCCGACCTGACCATCGCTCCACGGCTGACGGCTCACCCAGTCGATGACGGCGGTGGCGTCGGCGCCGTCGTGCTCGAAGGGTACGGGGGCCTGGGGACTGCCTCGCTTGCCGCGCGTGTTCGCCGTCACGCCCGCGAAGCCATTCGCCGCCGAGCGCACGGCCTCGCGAACGTTGTCGTCCTGGGCGTAGATGGTGAAGGACATCGCCGTGGGCAACGGCCCTGACGCCTTCCGGGGCCGCGCCACGATGACGGACACCGAGGCGCCATCCGGCGTGCGCACCAGGAGGTCTCGCTCGATGACGTAGCGACGCGCGTCGTCCTCGGCCCACAGGGCGTCGGCCTGGGGGAGCAGCTCCTGGAAGGACTGGTGCACCTGGTACAGCCGCACCAGCTCCAGGGCCTGGGCCAGCGAGACGCGGCCTGACTTCCGCGCGTCCTCGACCCCGGCCTCCAGCTCTCTCCGCGCGCGCTCCAGGTCGAACCGGAACATGCCCGTGGCCTGGAAGGCCGCCCGGTCATCCAAGGCGCCGAATGTCTGTTGGAAGGCCGTGCTCAGCGCCTGTGCATACGGCGTCCCGTGGGTCGCCTGTTCGAGCTTCGCCCGCGAGTGGGCCTCGTATTGAAGGAAGGTGATGCCCTTCACGGGCGACTTCATCTCGCGCAAGGGCCGCAGGGCTCGAATGGACTCGAGCGCGCCCGCGAAGTCTCCCGCTACGAGCTGGAGTCGGAACACGTGTCCCAGGCGCGTGTCGGCGTCCTGCTCCGGGTACTGCGCCAGCACCTGCCTCGCGAGGGCGGGCATGGCCTGGGCCAGGACGTCGGGGGCCGCGGAGGTGGGAGCGGCGAAGTCGCGAGGCTGGGCCTGGGCGACGGTGACGAGGAGGAGGAGGGGAAGACAGAACAGTCGGGGCATGGAGGCTCGGCGAAGGGTCGCGAAGATAACGCTCCCGCGCCATCTCCTGGTGGCCCCGCATGCGTGGATTTCTTCACGGACATGAGCGTCCACCGGGGCCTCTCACGGTGGAGGTGTGCGGGGAGCCCACCCGTTCGGTTCACGAGTTCGCGTTGGCTGTGTGTTCCGTCCGACGAAGCGCGTGTTGTTGGAGAGGGCGTGTTGGGACCGCGACGGCGGCTCCATCCTTCGGACCAGTTACCGTTCCCCGCAGCCGATGCGACCTTGCGAGCCCGGACGTCACTGGCGATGCAGGAAGCTGAGCGCCGGCCCAGGGCCTTCGGGGGGGACCGGATGATCGACGAAGTCGATCTGCGATTGAAGTCGTGGGCAGGCCGCATCTCCGGCGACGCACCCGTGTACCTGGGCGTGCCGGACCGCGACGCCGTCGAGCGCGGCGTGTGCCTGTACCTCTTGGAGCTGGGGCCCGCGCCTCCCGCGAGAGGCGGACGCCGCGTGCCGCTCCAGATTTCCGTCTGCTACCTCGTCACCGTGGGCGCCGAGTCGCCTGAACTCGCCCACCGGCTGCTCGGGGAGCTGGTCTTCGCGGCCATGGAGGAAGCCGAGTTCGAGGTGGACCTCACCCCCGTGCCCGCCAGTGTCTGGGCGGGGCTGCGCATCCCCCCGCGTCCCGGCTTCCGGCTGCGCCTGCCCGTGCGACGCGAGCGTCCGCAACCCGTGGTCCACCGGGTGCGCTTCCCCATCGTCACCCAGGCGGTGCCCGCCGAGGCGCTGCTGGGCTGTGTCGTCGGTCCCGGTGACGTGCCCATTCCGGGCGCGCTGGTGGAATTGCCCGGGCTGAGCCTGGCCACGCGCACGGACGACAAGGGCTGCTTTCGTTTTCCCCGCGTGCCGCCAGTGGCCACGCTGGGGCGGCTGGAGGTGCGAGCGAAGGGGGAGTTGCTCGCGCTGGGTCCGGAGGCGCTCGCCTCCGAGCCCCAACCGCTGCTCATTCGCTTGCCGCTGAAGGAGGACTGACGTGCCGAACTACCTGACGCCCGGCGTCTATGTGGAGGAGGTTCCCAGTGGGACACGCTCCATCCAGGGCGTGGGCACCACCACCGCGGCCTTCGTTGGCCGGGCGCCCGCCAGGGATGCTCGGCTCCATGAGGCGGTGCCCGTCAATGGCTGGGCGCAGTTCGTGAAGGAGTTCGCGCCCCCCGGCTCTCCGGGCACCTCCCTGGCCCGCGCCGTGTACGGCTTCTTCGAGAACGGCGGCCGGCGCTGCTTCATCGTCAACATCGGCGACAGCGAGAGCGTCATCGGCGACGCGCGCAAGCGTCAGGGCGTGGCGGTGCTCGAAGAGGTCAGCGAGGTGGCCATGGTGGCCGCGCCCGGCTTCACGGACGCGGCGGCCTGGGATGCGCTCTTGTCCCACTGCGAGAAGATGCGGGACCGCATCGCCATCCTGGACGCGCCCGAGGACGTGGAGGAGGTGGAGCGGCTCACCAAGGTCTCCACCGGCGCGGAAGGCCCCGGCCTGCGCTGCCGCTTCTCCGACCAGGGCTACGGCGCCTTCTACTACCCGTGGTTCTCCACGCCGGACCCGCTCGGCGACGGCAAGGCCATGGTCAACGTGCCGCCCTCCGGGCACATCGCTGGCATCTACGCGCGCACGGACGTCACGCGAGGCGTGCACAAGGCCCCCGCCAATGAGGTGGTGCGCGGCGCCATGCGGCTGGTGCGCGACGTGACGCCCGAGGAGCAGGGCGAGCTCAACCAGGTGGGCGTCAACTGCATCCGCTACTTCCCGCGCGGCGGCATCCGCGTGTGGGGCGCGCGCACGGTGGCGGACGCCGCCAGCGAGTGGCGCTACGTCAACGTGCGCCGGCTCTTCAACTTCGTGGAGGAGTCCATCGCGCTGGGCACCAACTGGACGGTGTTCGAGCCGAATGACCCCACGCTGTGGAAGTCCATCCACCGCGACGTGAGCGCCTTCCTGCTGCGTCTGTGGCGCGACGGCGCGCTGATGGGACGCACCAAGGAAGAGGCGTTCTTCGTGCAGTGCGACGAACAGACGAACACGCAGGAGACCATCGACGCCGGCCAGGTCATCGCGGTCATCGGTCTGGCGCCGGTGAAGCCGGCGGAGTTCATCATCTTCCGCATCGGCCAGCACGCGGGCGGGGCGGAAGTGGAGGAGGTGTCGAATGGCTGAGGCCAAGGCCCCCGAGGCAGCCCCCCCGGAGCAGGAAGCGGGCGCCCAGCCCGGCGCGCTCGCGGACCCGTTCCGTGCGTACAACTTCAAGCTGCTCATCGACGGAGTGAACGAGGGACACTTCACCCAGTGCACCGGGCTGGAGGTCGAAGTCACCGCGCTGCACTACCGCGAGGGCGGAGCGGGCCCGGTGACGCGCAGGCTGGCGGGGCCCGTCACGCACGGCGACATGACGCTGCGCTACGGCGTCACCGTGTCACCCGAGCTGTGGAACTGGTTCCTCGCGTCGATGAACGGCGTGCCCCAGCGCAAGAACGTGTCGGTCCTGCTCCTGGACATGGATGGGGTGACGGAGAAGCTGCGCTGGAACCTCAATGAGGCGTGGCCGAAGAAGTGGCGGGCGGCGCCGCTGGATGCGCTCGGCCAGCAGATCGCCATCGACTCACTCACCCTCGTCTTCGAGTCCATCACCCGTGGCTGAGCCCACGCGCAGACCCGTGCCCGGCGCGTGGCTGCGTGCCGTCGCTCGGAAGATGAAGGCGTGGGCGGAGTCCGTGCTCTCCGAGGAGGAGAGCGACTTCGCCGCGGCGCTCGCCCAGGCGCGCGTGTCGCTGGACGCCCCACGTGCCGACGCGAGCCCGGACGGCGCCGAGGTTGCCCGTGTCCCCGCCGCGCCCGCCACCGTGACGGCGCCCGCGGTGGGGCTGGGGGCTCCGGAGCACTGGCTCCGCGATATCCAGGCGCGGCGCACCGGGGGGCCTCCCGCGGACTGGGTGGCCCGGGTGCGGAAGGTCGCGCCCCATCTCGTCGAGGGGCTTCCGGAAGCGGAGGCACCGCTGCCGGTGAGTGACGCCCACCTCTCGTTCCGCGCGCGGATGTTGCTCTCGGCATCGTCGAGCGCCGCGCCTTCCTCCGCGAGTGCTCCGTCATTGGCTCCTCCGCCCAGACGCGACGCCGCGCGTCCGTCAGCCGGCCCCGAGCGGGTCTCGCACCGTCCCGCCGCGCAAGCGCCCTCGGAGAAGGGGCCCTCCGCGTCGGCGCGCGGTGAAGGGGGCTCCGAGACGCCCGGGCGGCAGGGGCCCGTGGGTGTTCCTCGCGAGGCGCCTCGACACGCCTCGAAGGTGTCGCCCCTGTCGATGCCGAATCCCTTCGCTGCGCCATCGCCTCCGACGCCCGTTCCCATGGACGCGGGGCGGCTCCTGGCCGAGGTGGCCATCACCCCCACCCCGTCGTTGATGCATGGAGGACCGGCCTTCGCCAACCCGGTGATGGTGGCCTCCACTCCCGCGTCGCCCTCGGAGGTGTGCGTGCCGCCCCTGCGGGAAGAGGACCGCGAGCGGAACCTGTGCGCTTCGGGATATCCCCAAGGCATCTCCGCGTCCCAGGCGCTGGGGCTGCAAGGCGCCCCCGTGAAGGCGGCGCCCCCGGCGCCTCGGCGCGCAACGCCCCGGTTCACCGGCGAGCCGTGGGGGCCACGTCGACGTCAGGCCGAACTCCAGGAGGAGGCGCGCCCGGCGGTGCAGCGGGACGTGTCGCTGGAGCGCACACCCCCGTTCGCTCCCCGCACCTGGACGGAGGCAGAGGAGGACGGGAGGCGCGGCGCGAGCGCACGGGAGCAGGAGGAGGCTTCGACGGCGCGCTTCGCCACCCCCGTGAGGGAGGAGCCACCGGGTGCGCCCGAGGAATCGGCCACGGCCGACGCGGCTTCCTGGCCGGAGCTTCCGTCCGCCCTGGCCCCGGAATCTCCGGACGTCGCCCAGGAGCTCCGGCTCTGGACGCGGCTGCGCCGGCTCGAGCGCGAGCAGCGGGGTGAGTGATGGAGCGCGTGGCCTTCCTCATCGAGCCCGGCGGTGAGCGCATCGGGTGTCTGCTCAACCCGGAGACGCTCGTCGTGCGTCGAGAGGCGGGGCTGCGCCCGAGGCGCGCGCTGGGAGGCTCGCTGCCGTGGGGTGGGCCCGGAGACGACCCGCTGCTCTTCACCGGTGGCGGCACCACCGAGATGACGTTGGACCTGCTCTTCGATGTCTCGCTCTCCGGCTCCACCCTGGAGACGGAGGACGTGCGGGAGCTCACCGAGCCTTTGTGGCGCCTGGCGGAGAACGGCCTGCGAGAGGACGGCGGCATGCGCCCCTCGCTGGCGCGCATGGTGTGGGGCAAGCGGCTCAACTTCCTGGGCGTGGTGGCCGCCGTCGCGGAGCGACTGGAGCACTTCACGGCGACGGGGGCGCCGCGTCGCTCGTGGCTGCGCCTGCGCCTGGTGCGCGTGGAGGACGAGACGGGCCTCAGGGAGCCGGTGGAGCGTGGCGAGCCGCCAGACGCGGACGCCGTGGAAGCCGCCCTGACGCCTGAGGACTACGAGGCCCACACGGTGCTCGGGGCCGAAGAGGGGGACGACGGCACGCCGGCCTCCGGGCAGCGCCTGGATGAAATCGCGCACCAGCGCTACGGCGACCCGTCGATGTGGCGCCTCATCGCCGCGCTCAACGGCATCTCCGACCCCTCGCGCATTCCCGCCGGACAGGTGCTGCGCCTGCCCACGCCCGAAGCGCTCCGGAGGGTGATGTGAGCCAGTTGCGAGGGCTGCCCGAGCTGCGCATCGAGGTGGACGGCGCGCCGCTGCCGACGGGGGATTTGCGCTCGCTTGCGTCCATCCAGGTGTCGCAGCGACTGGCGCTGCCCACGCAGTGCGAGCTGACCTTCACCGACCCGCGCGGCGTCCTGGCGACCTCCGGTCTTCCTCCGGGGACCTCGCTGCGCGTCGCGGCCTCGTCGTCGCTGGAGGACCTCTTCCTGGGGGAGGTGACGGCCGTCGAGTTCTCGCATGCGCGAGGCGGCGCGCGCGAGGTGCGGGTGCGCGGCTATGACGTCCTGCACCGCCTGCGCAAGCGGCAGCCGGTGCGCGCGCACGTCCAGGTGACGCTGGAGGACCTGGCGAAAGAGCTCGTCTCTGGACTGGGGCTCTCCGTGAAGGCCGCGTCGTCCGGGCCGCTGTGGCGCTACCTCATCCAGCATGGCCAGTCAGATTTGGAGCTGCTGGTGGAGTACGCGGACCGCTGCGGGCTGTTCCCCATCCTCCACGGCGACACGCTGCGACTGGTGACGCTGGAGGGTGAGGGCACGCCCGTGTCGCTGCGGTTGGGCGAGTCGCTGCTGGAGGCCTCCATCGAGGTCAATGGCGACGCGGCCTGTCGCGAGGTGTCCGCCGAGGGTTGGGACGTGTTGCGCGCGGAGGCCCACGCGGGTCGCGCGGATGTGCCCCGGGTGGGACGGGACGTGGAGGCGGGAGTCTCGCCGGAGCGCGTGGGTGGCGAGTCGCGTCGCTCGTTGGTGGATGAGGCGGCGGAGGGCATCCCCCACGTCGAGTCCGCGGCGCAGGCGGAGCTGGACCACCGGGGCGCGCGCGAGGTGGTGCTCACCGGCCTTGCCGAGGGCGACGCGAGGCTGCGGCCCGGCGCGCGCGTGGACGTGGCGGGCGTGGACTCGCTGGTGGCGGGGCGCTACGTGCTCACCAGCGTCACGCACCGCATCGATGCCAGACAGGGCTTCGTCTCGGAGCTGTCCTCCGAGCCTCCCGCGCGAAGGCCCCGGGCGCGGGCGTCCGCGGTGACGCTGGGCATGGTGAGCCGGGTGGATGACCCGGATGGGCGCGGCCGCGTGCGGGCGACGCTGCCTTCGTATGGGGGCGTGGAGACGGACTGGATGCAGGTGCTGGCGGCGGGCGGCGGCTCCGGCAAGGGGCTGATGCTGCTGCCGGACGTGGGGGACACGGTGCTGCTCGCGCTGGGCGGAGAGGACC
>NZ_JABUMQ010000273.1:0-15705 GCF_013336645.1 Myxococcus sp. CA039A
CCCGCTGCCCCCGCCGGGCCGGGCCCCTCTCGCGACGAGTTGGTGGAGCTCTTGCGCATCCGCCCCGCGCGGGCCCTGGGCATGGCGGCCCTCCACCTGGGCGTGTGGGGGCTGGCAGGCGTGGGGCTCGCGCACGTCAGCGGCTTCTGGCTGAAGCTGCCCCTGTGGCTGCTGGCGGCCCAGGGCGTCATGGGGCTCATCCAGCTGGACCACGACGCGTGGCACGACACCCTCTTCCCGCGGCCCTGGCAGAACCGCCTCTTCGGCAACGGGCTCAGCCTGCTCGTGGGCATCGCCTACGAGCCGATGCGGCACGACCACCTCGCGCACCACCGCTGGAACCGCACCGAGAAGGACCCTGACGCCTACAACGCCGGCCGCCGCTCGCCCGGGCTGTGGGCACTCTTCTACGCCACCGTGCTGCTGGGCCTGCCGCTCAGCCTCGTCTACTTCAACGTCCTCTACCCGGTGCAGCACTTCGACGCCGCCCGCCTGCGCCGCCATGCGCTGGTGCTGCTCGGCTACGGGGCCTTCTACGCGCTGCTCTTCTGGCTCCTGGCGGGCCACGGGCTCCTCGGGGGCGCGGTGGAGTGCTGGCTGCTGCCGGTGCTCTTCGCCAGCCCCCTCAACGGGCTCAAGTCCATCTCCGACCACCACGCCAACGTCTGGCGCGGCGACCGCTTCCACACCGCGACGACGGTGCGCGGCACCCGGCTCGTCACCTTCCTGTGGAACGGCCTCAACCACCACCTGGACCACCACCTCTACCCGCGGGTGCCCGGCTACAACCTCGCGCGGCTGCACGCGCGCCTGCGCCCGGAGTTGCTCGCGCGCGGGGCCCCCGTCTTCGACAGCTACCTCCACGTCATGTGGCGGGCCCTCCTGGCCGGCCCCATGGTGGTGGAGGAGGACGTGCGACTCGTCACCCTGGAGCGAAAGCGCCCATGAACGCCCTGCGCCGGCTGTACGCGGACATCCGCTACGAGGACGGCCGCTGGCCGCTGTCCCGGTGGGACCTCAACCTGCGCTACCTCACCAAGAGCCTCCTGCACCTGCCGGAGCCGCGCTCGGCCGAAACCGGGGAGCACTTCGCGCGAGTCTCCCGGCACCTCGCCTCGGGGAGCTGGCGGCACGCGGGGGCGCCGGAGCTCCGGCTGAGCGCCGTGGGCGACATGATGTGGATTCGCAGCGGCTTCCACCGCGCCCTGTCTCCCGGCGTCCGGGAGGTGATGGCGGGGGACGCGGTGGCCTTCGCGAATCTAGAGACGCCGGTGGACCCGGCGCGGCCCGTGCCCCGGCTCGTCTACGAGACGCTCCACTACAACGCCCCGCCGGACTACCTCGCGGCCTGGGAGGGCACGGCGCGCCACCGCGTCTTCTCCCTTTGCAACAACCACGCGCTCGACCAGGGCGCCGAAGGGCTCAAGCGGACCCGGGGGACGGTGCTGGCCTCCTCCCAGCACCGCTGCGTGGGAGGCCCCCGGCCGGAGGACGCGGTGGCCGCCCAGGAGGTGGACGGGGTGCGGATGGGCATCGCCGCCGTGACGTATGACATCAACCACCTCGTGGGGGCGCCGCCCGCCGGGGTGCCGGTGACGCGGCTGGGCAGCCCCCTCCACGCGCCGGACTGGGCGCGGCTGGGCGCGCTCATCGACGCCGCTCGCGCGGTGGGGCCGGACCTGGTGGTGCTGATGCCGCACTGGGGCTTCGAGTACGAGTACTGGCCCGAGGCCCTCCAGCGCGAGCACGCCTACCGGCTCATCGAGCGCGGGGCGGACGTCCTCCTGGGCTCCTCGCCGCATGTCCTCCAGCCGGTGGAGTGGGTGTCCATCGATGGCGCGGACGCCACCTGCCCCACGCAGGTGCGCCGGGGCGGGCCCGCGCGGATGGGGCTCATCGCGTACTCGCTGGGCAACTTCCTGAGCATCATGCCCACGCTGGCGTGCCAGACGGGGGCCGTGCTGAAGCTCGCGCTCGCCCGGGACGCGCGGGGCGTGCTCCAGCCGGTGGATTTGCGCGCGGTGCCCACCGCCTGTGGACGGGGACTCGGTGGGGAGGGGTTGCTCGACGCGGGCGTGGTGCGCCTGGACGAGCTGCCCCGCAAGCGGGCGGCGCCGCACCTCGCGCATGCCCGGCGGACGTTGGGCGCGCTGCTTTCGGACCGGAGGGACTGAGGATGTCGTCGATTGAGGAGCAGTTGGAGGCGCTCACCGTCGGGATGGCGCGGCAGGTCGCGAGCTGGCTGCCGGCGGTGACGCCAGAGCGCTACGTGGCGTTCCTCGACATGATGTACCACTACACGCGGCGCAGCGGAGACCGGCTGCGGCTCGCGGCCGAGCGCGCCACGCTCCCCGAGCTGAAGGACTTCTTCGCGGAGCTGGCGGAGGACGAGCAGTCGCACTACCTGCTGGCCAAGGCGGACCTCGCGGCCTTCGGGCGCGAGCCCTCGTCCGACACGCCTCGCGAGGTGGCCGACTTCCACGCCTTCTGGGAGGGAATCGGGCCGGAGCGGCAGCTCGCCTTCCTGGGCGCGTTGCGCGTGCTGGAGGGCGTGGCGCGGCACCTGGGAGGTGAGGCCCGCCAGGGGCTGGGGCGGCTCGGGCTGGAGCGGACGAAGGCGCGCTTCATCCTCGTCCACCTCGACGTGGACCTGGAGCACGGCGCGCGGGCCCAGGCGCTCTGCGCGGCGCTGGGGGCCGGGCACCCGGAGCCGCTGCTCGAAGGGGCCCGGCGGGCCGCCGACTTCTGGGTGGCCATTCACCGCGCGGCGCTGGCCGGCGAGGCGCGGCCCTGAGCGGGCGCGTCAGCGTACGGAGAGGACGACAGCGTCCCTCTCCGTCTGAACCTCACGTACCTGCGTCACGACCGTCGGCGTCCAAGAAGTTCAAGGATCCTGTCCCACGTTCGCGGATCGTGCTTTTCACGAGGTGGCAGTTTGGCGAGCGCGGTTTCGTTGTACTCATCAACCGCCCGCGGATCCGCCCCCTCCGCCATCAAAAGCTCGATGATGGGAACGTTGAACTTACGAGCGGCCATGCCGAGCGGCGTCAATCCGCGAAGTCCTCCCCACTCGTCCATCGTTCGTCCAGCACCATGGCGCAGGAGCAGCGCGGTGAGCTCCGGATGTTCATGTTCTACGGCCAGCTGCAAAGGTGACTCATGCGTTGATCTGCGGACGTTCGGATCCGCGCCTGCTTCGAGAAGCACCCGTGCGACCTCCGGCTCCGGAGGTTCCATGGCGCTGAGGAGCGGCGTCTCGTGATGATGGGCATCCCATTCGTTGACGTCCGCACCGTGCTCGATCAACAGCTTGATGAAGTCAATCGTTCCCCCAACGCCCATCTGGCCGATGGCGACATGCAGGGGTCGCCAGCCATCTTCCCTGGGCAGGTTGGGGTCTGCACCGCGAACCAGCAGCGCACGAACACGCTCCAGATCATGCTGGACGATGGCCTCGAACAATTCGGATGACAGCATTGGGCTCGGCAATGCTCGCCTGGGTGGCGGAAAGGGACTCGTGCATCGACGGGCGGTTTTGTAACGACTCTGCTCCGCGCTGTCGACACCCTCCTTGTTGGGGCACCACCTCCGGCCCCTGTGCCCCCTGCCTCGATGCGGCCGAGGGGCTCGACGGGGCACCCGCCTGCCCAGGCCGCGCCCCCATCAGGTGTGTGGCGGGAGCCTGGGCCTGTTGGCACCTCTTGAGCCTCAACGAGGGCGATCGTCTCCCAATCGCCGCTACCGCCGCCCTGGCGGGCCGCATCATGGGGTCCTTCATTGGGTTTGAGCTGTCTCATGCCGCCAATAGCGCGACACCAGCGCCGTCGGATGTCAGCGTGCTTCCGTCGGTGGCGGTGTCTCAGGGTGGAATGGCGTTGGGGCTGGGGGGGCCGCTTCTGAGCTCCTGACCTGACGAGCCGCCGCTCGTGATTCAACGCGGCACCGAGCTGTCCTCCAGGCTCGGGCCGTGGTGCGGTGCGTCGACCTGGTGTGTGTGGATGTCGCCGTTGGCAGGTGGGACGGAGGCGTCACCTGAGATGCGGAACAGAGGACCTGGACGACCTGCTATCCTTTGAGGCGCTTCAGCCGTGAGCGAGTTGGAAGCCGCTGTCATACCAACCTGGGAGGGGACGATGCTCTGTTCCGCGAAGAAGGCTGTTCAGGTATTGCTTGCCGTTGTCACGGGGGCGGCTGTGTCGTTCGGAGCCACGCTGGCGGTCGCAGCGCCCGCGGAGCCGCTGTCCTATTGTTCTGGCAATTGCGTCAATGAGTGCATCGAGGCGGGCTTCGCCTATGGTCGATGCTCTGGCGATGTCTGCGTTTGCTTCCCCTTCTCCTGAGCCTCCGGGCAGCGCCTCGCGCGGATGTGCAGGGTACCGCGGTGCGAAGCCGGGATGACTCGCGTGCGGTTGCTCGCCCTGCTCTCGAATCCCAGTCGGGGGGAGGAGGTCAGGGCGTCGACGCGGCGGGCCGCGCTCCGCGGGTACGGAAGGAGGCGCCGTCATGGGAGGCAGGGACCTCCTCTGGACATGTGGATGGCGACCTTGCCGCGGGCGTGTCCCTCCTCGAGGTACGCGAGGGCCTGGGGCAGCTCCTCGAACGGGTAGGTGCGGTCGATGACGGAGCGCACGGAGCCGTCGGCCAGGCGGTCGCGCAGGTACTCCAGGTCGTCCAGGTTGCTCTTCATCGTCAGGTAGCCCAGGCGCTTGCGACTACCGAGCGAGCGCAGCGGCCCGAGCAGGAGCGCCGCCGCCATCTGCTTTCCCGCTCCGCCCGTCATCACGTAGCGGCCGCCGGGCGCGAGCGCGCGCGCGTAGGCGCTCAGCGGGTGGTAGCCGTTGGCCGCGAGGATGACGTCGTAGCGCTGGCCGCCGCGCGTGAAGTCCTCCTTCGAGTAGTCGATGACCTCGTCGGCTCCGAGCGAGCGGGCCAGCTCCTGGTTGCGGGCGCTGCACACCGCCGTCACCTTCGCGCCCAGCGCCTTGGCGAGCTGCACGGCGAAGGTCCCCACGCCTCCCGAGGCGCCATTCACCAGCACGGACTCGCCCGCCTGGAGGCGACCCTCGCGACGCAGCCCCTGCAGCGCCGTCACGCCGGCCAGCGGCGCCGCGGCGGCCTCTTCGAAGCCGAGGCTCGCGGGCTTCGAGGCGAGGACTCCCTCGGGCGCGCAGACGTACTCCGCGAAGGCGCCCCAGTTGCTGCTGCCCAGCTCGCCCATCACTTCATCGCCGGCCTTGAAGCGCGTGACGCCGGGACCCGCGGCCTCGACCACGCCGGCCAGGTCGCAGCCGAGCACGTTGTACCGGGGCTTGAAGAGTCCGACCGCGAGCCTCGCGAGGAAGGGGTCGGCGCGCAGGATGTGCCAGTCGGCCGCGTTGAGCGCGCAGGCCCGCACGCGCACGAGGACCTGGCCTGCGCCCGGCGTGGGGACGGGGCGCTCCTCGCACTTCAGGACCTGGGGTGAGCCGTACTCGTAGAAGGTGATGGCGCGCATCAAGGGATGGCTCCAGCGGTAGGGGGCGGAGGAGGGCCGCGGACGGGGCCGCGGGTGCTGGCGGAGCAGGGAAACAGGACTCAGGACACCTGCACCATGATGGGTACGGCCGGCCTGCCGCTACCGAAGCGAGGCGGCCAGTGCCTGGGGCTCCTCCTCCGGCGACGCAGCGGCGGCGGCGGGAAGCACCGTGGTCCCCTCGTATTGCACCGACTTGGGATAGGGAAGTTCCAGGCCGTTGGCGTTGAAGGCGTCGAACAACAGCCGGTTGAGCAGTCGCTTCACGTCGAAGTGCGTCCCTGGCTGCACCTTGGCTTCAATGCGAATGGTCATCCAGCTCTCGTCCATGCTCTCGATACCCAACAGCTTGGGCATCTCGGACACCTTGCCTGCCGACAGCATGGGCACCTGCTCGCAGACCTTTCCAATCACATCCAGCACCTTCTTCAAGTCGCACTCATAGGCCACGGCCATGTCCACGACCGCCAGCGTCCAGCCGCGACTATAATTGATGACATTCTTGACTTCGCCATTGCGGAGGATGTGAAGGCGCCCGAAGCGATCGCGAATGCGGGTGATACGAGGCGTTATCTCCTCCACCACGCCCTCGGTATCGTTGATGCGGATGTAGTCGCCGTTCAAGATCTGGTCCTCGAAGAGCAGGAAGATGCCGTTGACCATGTCCGTGACGATGGCCTGTGAGCCCAGGCCCACGGTGAGACCGACGATGCCGGCGCCAGCGAGGATGGGGGTGGGGTCCACACCCAGGTCGCTGAGCACCATCATCCCCACCAGGAAATAGACCAGGTACGTGGAGGCTCTCTGGATGAGCGCGACGAAGGTGTTGCGCCGCCGGGCCTTGTCATCCAGGTCGAGACCGTCCACCTTGAAGGCCCGGGCGATGAGCAGCCGGACGAACTCCACGACGACGCTGGCGGCGAAGAACAGGGCGATGACGCGGATGAGCACCGGCCCGTACGGAGCAAAGGACTCCAGGCCCTGGAACCGACGGATGATGAGGGTCGCCACCGAGATATAGACGATGGCCTCAAGGCTCCGCTGCCCCACCGGTAGCAGCCGGCTGAGGGCCATGAAGTACTCCTCGTACTTCGTGGCCGTGCTCTTCGTCCGCCAGGACTCGACCAGCCGAACCGACATCAGGTGCAGCAAGGACACCGCCAGGCGCCCACCGCTGATGCACAGCAACACGAAGACGGTGGTGCCAACGAGCCACTCGAGCGCGGCCGGGGGTTGCAGCGAGGTGACCGCCATGCCCACCGCGAAGTAGGCCAGCACCAGCTTGATGAAGCCGGGCCCCTGCTCCATCGCCTTCTGGGCATGTGCCTTCGGCTCCGGGCTCAGTTGCCACTCGTTCATCCTGCGCTCGAGCCGCATCAGGAGCTGGCGTGCCGCCCGATCCAACACCAGGTAGGCCGTCAGCAAGAGCACCAGCAGGCCCGCTCCGCGCCCCAGGGCCGCCAGCCCCTCCACCGTCACCCCCGCCAGCAAGGCATTGAAGGAGGGCTCCAGATCCTTCTTCGCCCACAGGGAGAAGCCCAGCACGGCGATGCCGATGATGACCACCACGAAGGACAGGAGGGCGGCGCTCAGCCGGGCGCGCTTGCGAAGAGCGTCCGCCATCTGCTCCAGCGCCTTCACACCCATCAGCCGGATGCCCTGGTACAGCAGCGCACTGGAGGCCACGAGCACGGCCCAGAGGACGAGCAGCAACAATGCCACGCTCAGTCCGACGAGCCATGCGTTGTTCAACTCGACCGTATCCGCAAGTCGGAAGATTTCCATGCGCTGGGGCATAGCACACCAGCGAACACGTCGCGCCCCGCCCCCGAGGCGGAACAGAGGCTCCAGCGTCTCGCCAGGCAGGAAAGGCCGCGAGCCTTTCGCCGTGGTTCCCATCCAGTGCGGGCAATGCAACCGTGGAGCCCGAGACAGCGGCTGGGAGGGAGTCGATGAAGGGGTAGACGCCGTGAGCGCATAAGAGAAAGGGGGCGCAGTCCCCTATGACCGCGGTTCGTGTGGCGACGGAGTCTGCGGCTACAACGAGGAGCTCTTCTCTTGCCTGGCGGGCTGCGACATCTGCGGCAATGGGATTTGTGGTCCCACCGAGACCCCCTACGACCGCGGCGCGGACCGCGGATGGCTCCCGCCGGGTACGAACGCGCATCGCGCCCAGCGTGGCGAAGATGCTGGCGATGCGCCCCAGCTCCTCCGCGTTCAGCAGTTCCTTCTTGCCGCCCCAGGACGCGGGAGAACAGTACGTGCAGCGGAAGCTGCGGCGGTCCGTGATGCTCAGCCGCAGGTACGTCATGCGGCGCCCCAGCGCATCCAGCAGGGGCGGGGCGAGCGGATCCGTCTGGAATGCGCACAGTGGGCGTGGCGGGCGGGAGCAGAGCGGGAGGTGAGGGACGCTGACGCGGATCCCGACGGTGCGCGGGCAACGTCGAGCGTGGTTTGGACACCATGCCTGGCGGCCTCGAAGAGCGGACCGCGGGGCCGCTTCCGCCGGACGGCAGAAAGCGCGTGGCATGAGGGCCCGCCAGGCGATAGGGTTTCTCGGATGTACTTTGCTCGCGCTCTTGTCCGACTGTGCTCGGTGGTCTTGCTCTCAAGTCTCGTCATCGTGGGGGGCGCGAGTTGCGGGGATTCAGAGACGGCGTTGCCGTCGGCCGTTCTCGACGTCACTCCATCCGTCCTCTCTCTCGTCGCAGGCACGTCCGCGACCGTGAAGGCAACGTTCACGGCCGATGGCGCGGCGACCCAAGACGTGACGGAGTCAGCGACGTGGGCGAGCAGCGCTCCCGGCGTCGCCACCGTCGCGGCCGGCAAGGTGAACGCGGTCGCGGCCGGCGCCGCGACGATCAGCGTGACCTCGGAAGGACAGACGAAGACCGTCGCCGTAACGGTGACGGCCGACAACAATCCCCTCGTCTCGCTGAGCGTTACGCCGGCGGCGCCAACGCTTCCGCCCGGCGCGAAGAAGCAACTCGTGGCGACCGGCACCTACGCCGATAGCAGCACAAAAGACATCTCGAGCGCAGTCGTGTGGAGCTCGGCGACGTCCACCGTGGCGACCGTCGACCCGACCGGGCTGCTCACGTCGCTCGCCGCCGGAACCTCGAAGATCACGGCGACGCTCGGCACCGTCAGTGGGAGCACCGAGGTCACGGTCATCGAAGTAGAGGTCGTCTCAATCGCTGTCACGCCGGTAAGCCCGAGCATTGGCGCTGGCGCCACGCAAGCGTTCACCGCCACCGCGACGATGACCGACAACACGACCAAGGACCTGACGACGCTCGCAACATGGACGTCGGGCACGCCGACCTCCGCTTCCATCGCGAACACGGGCATCGCCAAGGGACTCGCGGTAGGAACGTCGACGATCACCGCGACGTTCAACGGCATCAATGGGTCGACGCTTCTCACGGTCACGGAGGCAACCCTCGTGTCGATCTCCCTGCTGCCGGCGAACGCAACGATCCCGGTGGGCATGAAGCAGAATTACTTCGCCACGGGCACGTTCAGCGACGGGTCGACGGAGGACCTCACGGAGACGGTTGCGTGGAGTTCGGGCGATCCGACCCACGCAACGATCAGCGATGCCGCCGACTCCACCAAAGGAGAGGCAACGGCGATCGCTCAGGGCTCAGCGGTGATCACCGCGACGTACGGCGCGATCATGGGCAGCACCACGCTCACCGTATCGCCGGCAGAGGTCATGTTGATCCGCGTCACGCCGATCGCCTCATCGGCTGTGGTGGGAGCCACTCGTCAATACACCGCCACGGGCGAGTTCACTGACGGGACGTTCCACGATCTCACGAGCGTGGTGGCGTGGGCGTCGAACAATGCCACCGTCGCGCCCATCAGCACCTCAGGGAGCACACCCGGCGTCGCCCTGGCCGTCAGCCCGGGCAGGGCCACGATCAGCGCAAAGTCGGGCGGGGCCATGGGCTCCGCGGTCCTTACCGTCACACCCTAGCGTTACTGCCGCGAGTGCGCCTGGTACGCCCGCGGCGCGTCCTCAGGCCCTTGCGCGGGCAGGGCGCCTCTTTTCTCCAGCAGGCGCGGCGCGCCACGAAGCGGGCACGGTCTCCGGCGATTCACGCTGGAGGCCGGCCCGCTCCGTGACAGGTTCAATCGCTCCGGGGTCTCGCGCTAGCGAGGCGTGATCGCGAACCCGGTGCAGTCCCCGCTCTCCATCGTCCAGAGCGAGGTGGCGGGACCTTCCTTCACGTAGAGCTCGCCGTTGCTCGCGAGCACCGCGATGCCCGTGCCCGAGAGCTGGAAGGCCGTCACGGACGAGCTGACCCATTCCCAGGGACCGTCCCACGCCCCTTCCTTCACGAACACGTGGCTGTCCGTCTTCAGGACGCCGATGCGGTTGCCCGAGAGGGAGATGGCCTGGACGTCACCCGTCACCATGTTCCACAGCTCGGTGAGCGCGCCTTCCTTCAGGAAGAACTGGCCATTGTTCTTCAGCATGCCCACGCGGTCGCCCTCGAGCGCGAGGGCCGTGACGTCTCCACTCATCAGGACCCAGGCCGCGTTCCATGCGCCTTCCTTCACAAAGGCCTCGCCGTTCGTCTTGATGATGCCGATGCGGTCGCCCGACAGCGAGATGGAGGCCACATCCCCGGTCACCAGATTCCACAACCCGGTGAGCGCGCCTTCCTTCAGGAAGAACTGGCCATTCTGCTTCAGCACGCCAATGCGGTTGCCCGCGAGGGCAATGGCCTTGATGTCGCTGCTCTGGACGACCCAGGCCGCGTCCCAGATGCCTTCCTTCACGTAGGCCTCGCCGTTCGTCTTGACGATGCCAATGCGGTTGCCCGCCAGCGCGACGGAGGCCACGTCCCCGGTCACCGTATTCCACAGCTCGGTGAGGGGGCCCTCCTTCAGGTAGAGCTGGCCCCCCTGCTTCAACATCCCGATGCGGGCGCCGTCCGTGGGACAGTAGCCTCCCGCCTCCAGACACTGCCCCCGGCAGGCCTGGGCCGTGGGGCAGACCTGATTGCCCTCCAGGCACGTCTGCCCCCGGCGCATGCAATAGGTGCCACAGAGGTACGCGTTGCTGCAGATATACATGCCGTTCAGGCAGGTCTCGAGGGTGGGGCGATAGCAGGCCCCACCACACTCCTCGGAGCCCAGGCCGCAGACGGTGCCATTGCTGCAATTGGAGCTGCCTGGGAAGTAACAGGCGCCGCCCAGCGGAAAACCACAGGTCGACCAACCCGTGGGGCATTGCGCGAGGGCCTCGGTCGAGACCAACGCGACGAAGAGCGACAGGAAGATGGAGAGAAGGGGCCCGTTGGAGGGCCTGAAGCGTTTCGGTGTCATGTGTCCGTTCATGGGGGTATTCGAGCTACGGCGTGGCCAGGACGAGCTGCGTGGTGGCCGTGGTCTCCCAGGTCCAGAGCCCGGTCCACGCCCCTTCCTTCACGTACCCATTGCCATCCGTCTTGACGATGCCGATGCGCCTGCCCGCGAGGGAGATGGACTGGACGTCACCCGTCACCAGGTTCCAGGCCGCGGTGAGGGCTCCGTCCCTGAGGAAGAACTCACCGTTGAGCCGCAGCACGCCCACGCGGTTCTCGGTCAGCGCGATGGCCTTGCTGTTGGAGCCCAGCGCGACCCAGGTGGCGTTCCAGGCGCCTTCCTTCACATAGGACTCGGTGTTCGTCTTGACGACGCCGATGCGCTTGCCCGACAAAGCGATGGCGGCCACGTCTCCCGTCACCAGGTCCCACTGCTCGGTGAGGGCGCCGTCCTTCAGGTAGAAATCGCCGTTCAGCTTCAGCATGCCGATGCGCTTGCCGGAGAGGCTGAGGGCCTTGACGTCGCCGCTCATCAGGACCCAGGAGGCGTTCCAGGCGCCTTCCTTCACGTAGGCCTCGCCGTTTGTCTTGATGATGCCGATGCGGTCGCCCGACAAAGCGATGGCGGCCACGTCTCCCGTCACCAGGTTCCACATCGCGGTGAGGGCGCCATCCTTCAGGTAGAAGTCGCCATTGAGCTTCAGCACGCCGATGCGGCTGCCAGACAAGGCCACCGCCTGGATGTCACCGGACTGAGGGACCCAACCGGAGGCGGCGCCACCCTCTTGTACGTGCGCTTCGCCTTGGGTCTTCAGGATGCCCACGCGGGGAAGGGGAGGGAGGGTGTCGTCCATCTTCTCCTGAAGGAAGACCGTCATGACGGCGTAGCCCGTCTCGTTGGGGTGCGCGGTGCCCGTGGTCTCGGCCTCGCTGTCCTCCGGCCCCTGCGTCGAGGACGCGTCGTAGCCGTTGTTCACCCAGCGGTTGCTGGGAGAGGCGCACAGCCCGTGGCCCACGCCACTGCCGACACCCGCGAATGCATCGGAGATGCCCGACACATAGTTCCAGCCATGGCGCTCGGCGGCGTCCTGCATCATGTTCATCAGGGGCAGCCGGACATAGCCATCCAGGTACGCCAGCTCCCCGTAGGACACGTCCGCTCCGACACCGGCGTAGAGGTTCGTCTCCTCCAGGATGGAGGAGCAGATCTGCCCGGAGTTGCCACGGGCGAAGTCCGGATACTCCATGAGGTACGTGCTCCGCACGTCGAGGCCCACCTGCTTGAGTTGCGTCTGGAGCAGGTCGTAGCTCGTGGGCAGGGCGGCCTTGAGCACGTCGACCTTGGAGCGCAGCTCCTGCCCGTCGTTGCCCTGGTGGCAATCCGTGTGCACGACACAGAACCGGAGGATGTCACCGAAACCCACGTCATTGCCGCCGGCGCTGAGGACGAGCGCGTCGATGGGGCGGTTGCCCACCAGCGTCACGAGCCGGTTGAGCTGCGAGGGCATGTAGTGCTCGGGATTCCAGGCGCCGTGCTGGTAGGCCGGGGCCTCGATGCCCACGTAGGGGCCGAGGATTCCCGAACCGCGGGGCGGCCCGTCGCTGGCGGTGGCGAAGCCGTCGAAGATTCCCAGGGGGAAATTACCGCCCCAGTTCTCATATTCGTAGGTCGTTCGCTGGATGGTCGCACCGGAGCACGCCAGCGACAGGAAGGTCACGGACGAGTGAGGGTCGCTCAACTCCAGGGCCAGCGCGGCCCGCGCCGCCGGAGACTTGAAGGAGCGATGGCATCGCGCATTCTGCCAGACCGGATGTGTGTCGTTGTCCCAGTTCGCCGCGGCGTCCGGAGCCCCTTCTCCCGAGCCATAGGAGTCACCCAGGCTGACGACGAGGTAGTCACGGATCGTCACGAACCGCTGGTACTGCGCGGTTTGAATCGGCCCGCCCCCCAGGAGCTCCGAGTGGGTGATCGTCAGGCGGACGTCGTAGGCGCCTTGCGTGGGAAAGGAATGGTTGATCTTGCAGACGCCGCCCATGTCGACGGTCGTGCCGGCAATGGTCCAGGTGAAATTGTAGCCAAAGAGGGAGTAGCCGATGTCGTCGAATTCCGGGGGACAGCCATTCAACGTGCTGGTGTAGCCGCTGTGGGCCTCTGGCTGGAGGTAGCTCGCGGTCTCGTTTTCTCCGCTGGCGAAGCGGGCCCCTTGAAACCAGCGAATGCCCTCGGGCAATGGATTGTACGGATCGGTGAGAGCCTTTTCCTCCGACCCCGTCTGTTGCGGCGCATCCTGGTGGTTGGCTTCAGGGGAACCACACGCCAGGGTGATACACAGGACCGTGGCGAACACGGCTTGCACACAACGATACATGAAGGATTTCCTTTGCGCGCGACAGGGAGGGCCGCGAGGAGACGGGTCGCTGATTTCACCCTGACGCGCGCTCGAACCAGTTCCCCCAACAGGGCCCTCGGCCCTCTTAGTCGTAAGTCCGATTTCGGACAAGTGTGGTTTGACGCGATGGAAAGACTGAGGGTGGCTCAACTCATTTGAACGGGCTCCCTGGCATCCAGGCCATCGTGGCGAGCGCAAACCCTTGCTCACGCTCGAGGTATGGGGGCGCGTGGTGGAATGGCTTGGACTGGCCCGTGTCAGGCCACCCGATGAGCGTGTCGGGCCTCACCTGGCGGAGGCTGCGGAAACCGAACCCATCGAGTCCCTCACACGTTGGACGACGATCCGACCTGGCGCCTGAACGGCTGCCCAGTGTCTTGAACGGGTGTGGACTGTGTCGTTCCCGGAGCGCTTCCACGGCGGGGTGTGCCTGACGCTGTCGGCGAGGGACTCGGCGCGCGAGGCGAAGGCGGGCGCCGGACTCGACAATCCCAGGCGCGCCGGACCAGCACGCCGCCGTCCTGATAGGTGCCGTGGGCGTGGCGGCCCTGTCGCGTGGCTGCACCAGGCTGAAAGCTCCGCACGCAGTTCGTGCCACACCTGTTACGCGGTTGTCCCTGGGGACCTGCTTGCACTGGCATTGACGGGGGACGGGGGGCTCATTTCAAGAGTCGAGGCCATCGCGCCTGGGGCACGCTTCCCTGGCGCTGTGGCTCACGGCATGACCGCCGCCAGTGCCAGATGAACTGTCCACCGCCGTCCCTATCGATGTCGCGCTTGGGGGGAGCTGCCCCACGGGTCCACGCTGCCAGACGAGTCCAGCGACACCTTCACGATGCCTCCCGCCACGAAGGCCGTCACATGGCCCGAGCCCTCGGACACGAGGTCCAGGTCCACGGCCCGGAGCGAGCGCGCCTCCAGCCCACCGCTGCCATATGGTCGCGCATCCAGGTGACGACGAGGTGCACTTCGTCCCGTTGCCGCCGCTCACGCGAGGAAGTGGAGCGGCTGGTGGCGGTGGCGCGCAGGTGGGCGCTGACGGCGAGAGCTACGGCTTCGCGGCAGGTGATGGTGCTGGCTGGTAGTCGCGGACGAACTCCATCGCGGCGACCGTCCGCGACGCGCCCCCAGGGCCCACCAGGTAGAAGAACGGAACGTCGCTGCTGGCGTACCTCTCGCCGGCATCCCTGGCGAAGTCGACCACCCTCCAGACGGGGAGCGGAGCGTCTCCTCCATCTTTCACTCCGGCCTCGACCCATTCGGACCCGATGGAAACGGACGTGACGCTGAATGGGCTCATCCCGTGGACTCTACCCTGGCCGAGACGTCCATGCTGCACAATCCGCGGAAGCCGTTGACCCAGTCGATAATCTCAACAGAATGACAAGAGTTATTCAGTGGAGGAAGTCATGCGCCGTCTCTTTCGGAGTCTCGCGGTCTGGTCCTTGTGCACCTTGCAATGGGGTTGTGGGCAGACAGACATTTCCACGCCGGAGGAGCCACTGTCCTCCAAGCTCGAGCCCGCCGTCGCCACGCTGTTCAATCAAGATGTGGGGGTCCTCGCGGGCTCCGCGGGTTGTCCCAGTTCCGCGCCCGCCCTCTGGATGCACATGGACAACGAAGACAGCCGCGCGGCCAGCTATCTGAGGGATTGGGTGGGGAGCACCCAGTTGGATGAAGCGCGCAACACCACCTTCCGGTTCTGCCGCGTCGATGGGGCGAAGTTCAAGCCACTCGAGACTCACCCCACCACGCGCAGCGCCTATGCCGTGCTGATGCTGGGGGAGATCTGCCCCCCGGGTTCCTGGTACTTCTCTCGATTCTTCGACAACGAAGACAGAGACAACAGGAACGCGAACTCAGGCGGCATCCAGCCCAACGGCAATGCGGCCGGGGATACGATCATGTTCTTCTGTTTGTTCCATGGGGGTGGCAACCCCAGCACGCCCGCACCGAGCCTTCCGGACCTGGGGTTCGAGTATGGCGTCTTCGCGGCGCAGAGCTTCACCTTCGGCACGGCGAAGGGACAGATCTTCACCGACGACGAGGACACCCGGAACACGAACAGCTACAGCGTGTGGTCTGAGTATCGACACCTGGCCCTGACCATGGTCTCGGAGGGAGAGAACACGTACATGCACGTGGCCCGTGCCGGCGCCATCTCCTGCGGCGACAACGTCTGCAACGGATTCGAGAGCGAGCTGACGTGCCCCGCGGACTGCACCCGGTGCGGAGATGCCTCCTGCGGCCCACTCGAGAACCCGACGTCGTGCCCCTATGACTGCGGTTCGTGTGGCGACGGGGTCTGCGGCTACAACGAGGAGCTCTTCTCCTGCCCGGCGGACTGCGACATATGCGGCAATGGGATTTGTGGTCCCACCGAGACCCCCTCCGACTGCAGCGCGGACTGCGGATAGCTCCCGCCGGGTACGAACGCGCATCAGAGGGAAGGGGGCGCGGTTGAGGTGGAGGGAGGGAGCAGAGG
>NZ_JABUMQ010000274.1:0-15616 GCF_013336645.1 Myxococcus sp. CA039A
GACAGCCTGCCCCTGGCCCCCCAGGAAGATCACCAGCGGATAACTCGCCCCGGCATTGTCGTCATAGCCCTGCGGCAGATACTCCCAGTAGCCGTAGCTGATGCCCGGCACCGTCGCCTTGGGTCGCGCGAGGATCTGCCCCTGTGCGGCCAACGCGCCCTGCGCGAAGAACAGGACACAGCCCAACAAGATGCGCTGCGATATCGACATGGCAACTCCTCTTCAACCTTGGGGGAGTCGATACTTTAGCCACCGAGTTGCACCACATCCAGCAATTTCTTGACTTGCTGCCTATGCCGATAAGCCAAGGTGCACGCTCTACTGCCTGCGCAGCTCGATGGAATCCATGTGGATGAAGTTGGCGCCGTTCATCGCCGGGGCCTGGGTGTGGAAGCCCAGCTCCAGCGTGCCTCCGGTCACGGAGATGCTCGGCGTCTCCACCCGCGTCCAGGAGCCATACGTCCCGAGCGAGGTGAAGACCGGCTCGCACGAGACACACGTCTTCGCCTGGAGGCGCGCGAGCCCGAAGTCGCCGCCCTTTCGCACCCACGCGCTCACCTTGTAGCTGCCGGATGGAAGGCCGGTGATGACCTGGTACGTCCACGCCTCGTACGCCGCCGTGCCCCAGTGGGTCAGGTGATAGGCCCCGGACTGAGCCCCGTTGTACGTCTCGCTGAAGGCCGCCCACTCCGTGCCATTGGGAGACCACGTGGACCAGCCCGTCATGCCTGACTCGAAGCTGGGGTTGGTGAGCGGAACCGTCGTGGGCGTGGAGCCACCATTGAGGATGGCCTCCGCCTGGGCGACCTGGAGCGCGACGAGGTGCTGGAAGGCCTGGTCCAGTTCAGCCTGCCTCGCCGCGTTGCCGGCGTGCTGCTTGCGCTGCTGGTAGAGGGTGTTGATGAGCTCCAGCTCGCGCTGTGAATAGGGCACGCCCAGCCGCTGCTGGAGTGTGGTGAGGAAGCCGTAGCCGAATTCACGCGTTGGTTCGAGCATGGTGCCTTCGCCATAGTCGTTCCACGTCGCGAGTTGGATATGGCCGACACTGCTCCCGAGGGCCGCGTCCAGCGTCTGTTGGAACGAGCCCAGCCCGTTGTGGGGAATGCTCCAGGTGGGGCCATCCCAGCCGCCCGAGCTGTAGAACGTGTGGAAGCCCGGGTAGGCCACGCCCATCTTCAGGCCCAGGGGACGGTTGGCGTAGAAGTGATTCAGCCCCGCCATGAAGTCCGAGTAGATCCACGCGTACTCGCCGCTCGCGTTGGCGCCCGCCTCCTGGGACTCGTACCAGAGCGTGAGGAACGCCGGCTTGGGTGACAGCGAGGCGAAGAGGTTCGTCCAGTCCGACGGCGTCTGGAATGTCTGCGGACCGAAGTCGAGCAGCAGCGGTGCGTTGTTCACCCGGATGTAGTTGCCCTGGGGGAAGTAGTGGTCCCTCAGGTAGCCCATGTCCGCCCGCCCCGCCGCAAGCTTGTCGGTGATGATGCCCGCGTTCGCCGCGAGCTGGATGTTGTGGTCCTCATAGACGATGGCGAAGTCCAGGCCCACCGCCGCGGTGCGGGCGATGAGGGCCTCGGAGTTCTGCTTGTTCTTCGGATAGTCCCAGGCATTCACTGTGCCGGGCCAGTCGATGAGGACGCCGTCCACACCGGCGTACTTCATCAGCAGCAACTGATACTCGATGACGTCCTTGTCCCCGGAGGCATAGGGGCCAATCAGCGGGTAGTAGTGCGCGGCAATCTGCCGCCGGCCGGAGCCATCCACGTTGTTGGGGTTCTGGTTCGCCATCGTCCAGTGGATGCCCCAGGACCCATTGCCGGATGAGGCCTGGGTCTCGAACCACGGCATCAAGTGGGCGTAGACCTTCTTGCCCACCGACTTCGGCACACGCGCGGGCGCCAGGGCGAATACGGCCGAGGACTGCTCAATCCCTGACGATTGGACTTCTTCTGACTGCGTATCATTGCAGCCCGCCAGGACCAGGGCGACCAAGGCCACGCCAAGACCCAACCACTGACATCGCTTCATGGACAGACTCCGGGGTGACGCGGGGGAGGCGGCACCCTACTGTCCTTGCTGTGTGGCCTTTCAAGCCCCTTGTCACGCTGGCGTTCAGGGCCCGTTGGTGTCCCTGTCCCTCAGCACGGCATAAGACGGTCGGATGCGGCCGGCGGTGTCATACCCCAGGGGACTTCCATCCCAGGGCTCTGGCGCGATGATGCCCCGGTCCTGCATGGCGCAATTCGCCGCCGTCGAGCACTGGTTCGCGGAGTTGTAATAGTAGATGCGGGTGATTCGCCCACTCAGGTTCGGCAGCCGCAGGATGAACTTCGTGGTGTCTCGTTGGGACACGTCACCGAACACCTGCCCATCCGCGTTCCGGTAGAACGCTCCCACCTCCGTCAGCCAGACGTGCCCCACGTCCCAGCTCGCGTCCAGCCCCCCGAGCCAGTTCACGAAGGTCCGCGTCGTGCAGCCCGTGTCTCCGGGCACGCAGTGCGCACCGCTCGCTTGATAGCGATTGGCGTCATGGTGCGGATGGATGCTCCACAGCCTGGGCCGGTGGCTCCGCAGGAAGATGCGATAGCGATCCCAGTACGGGTCGTTCGGCGTCGCGTCGAACTCCCCCGCCGCCACCGTGCAGCCCGGACAGATGCTCACGACGAGCCGGTAGTAGAACGCCGCCCTCAGCGGCCCGCAGTTCTCCAGGTCCTCACTGGAACATGTGGGCTGATCCAGCGGGACTCCGCTCTGCAGGACGGAGTTCGGGAAGTTCGGCTCGTTCCAGGCTCCCACCAGGGTGATGGCCGGGTACGTCGCGTGGAATGACTCGAAGGCCGCGCGGAACTCCACGTCCGTGGGTGCCAGGTACTTCCCATTCGCCGCCTTGCGCAGATCGCTCGGTCCAAGCGTCACGTAGGGCTCCACGGCCTTCGCCGCCGTCGCCTGCAACCACGCCTCGAACTTCAGCCTCCGGGCGTCGTTCGCGGGTCGCTGGGCCACGTCATAGGGCACGACGACTCGCGCCCGCTTCACGTTGAGCCCGTCCCAGGCCGGATGGGTGAACGTCTCCGCATCCGAATCCGAGATGCCCACCGCGAAGTCCACCAATGAGCGCGGGACTGTCCCCGCGTCCCCATGGACCTCCTTCTCGAGCACCCCGTCTCCACAGCCCATGACACTCGCCACGACGAGCGCCATCAACAGATGACTCTTGCAACGCGATGGAATGGTCATGAACCCGAAGACTAACAAATCCCCACGCAAATCCCAGACTCGTTGCCTCAGGCAATCAATTCCAATCCGCCTGCAATTTCATGCGGCGAGTCCCAGGAAAGCGCGGCATCGGGGGCTCGAAGCCCGGCCCCCGCTCCAAAACCTCGACTCCGTCCATCGAAGGGCGCCGCCACGGCTCAATCCCGGCATAATGGTTCCTCGGTCGACCGCTGGAGCCGTAAGTCGGTGAAGGCGGGCGACGGGATGTCCTGGGAACCGCGCGCGCCATGTTCCGTCGTCTAGTGGTCGTCTTCGATGCCGGCTCGGAGTCCGAGGCGGTGCTCCACGCGGTTCGACGGCTGAGCGCCGCGCCCGAGGCCGTCTATCTGTACGGCCTCGTCCCCGAGCGCAGCGAGCTGGAGGCCCCTCCTCCCGCGAGCCTCACCGTCCTGGACCGGCTTCGACACGCCCTGCACGCCTGGAGCCCCACACTCCAGGTCAGTGGCGCACTCGAAACCCACCTCGATACCCGCTCACTCATCGAGGCCGCCACGAAGCACGGCGCCGAGCTCGTCGTCCTCGGTCCCCACCTCGACACGTCCCCTCGTGCCCGGGTCAGCGCCATGCTCACGCTCTCGCTGCGCGAGCACGTCCCCGTGCTCAACATCGGGAAGGCCCCCGCCACCGCGCCCAGGGCCCCGTCACGCATGGCCGTGGCCATCGCTCCAGATGGACGGGGACTCGGCTCGGTGGCGACCTTTCTCTCCCGCTGCGCCCTGCCCTCCGAGCTCATCGCCCTCACCACCGGCTCGGCGCCCGAGCAGACCTCGCACCTCCAGGCCCTTTCGCGCGCCCTGGGCATCACGCAGACGCTCCACGTCGAATCCCTCACCGAGAACCCCGCCGACAGCCGCATGGAGGCCTTCGACGTCGCGGCGCTCCGCTCCGGCGCGGACCTCCTGGTCATCCCCGCCGACGCATTGGCCGACATGGAAGCCCTGGTGCTTGGGATGTTGGGTGCCAGGGCCCTCCAGGAGGCTCGCGTCCCCACGCTGCTCCTGCCTCGCACGCAGACGGCGTCCGTGTTGTTCGAGGACCATTACGCCGTCTCCGACTCCGTGGCCGTCCCCGGATTGGCGCCCCGCTTCTCCGTCGAGCGCGTCGGCTTCATGTCGAGCATCTCCGTCCCCGAAGCGGGCCCACTGTCCGTGTTCGAGGGCGGAACCACCCTGGGAACCACTCGACACGAAGGCGGCACCGCGGCGCTCACCGCGTCCTGGTTCGACCACGTTCGCGGACTCCACCCGCTCGCGTTCTCCTTCTCCGGCGCCTCCGCCCCCAGGAACCTCTCCCCTTGCTACGTGCTCGGGCCCGAAAAGCCCCTGTTCCTCGTGGACAGCCAGCTCGACGAGGACGCGCTCGAAGCGGTGCGCGCCCTGGCGATGGACCGTCACCACCTCGTCTTCGTTAGGTTGCGCGACACGGACTCCCTCGACGAACAGCGCGAACATCTCCGCGAGCTGCTGCCCGACACCCCCTGGCCCCTGCTGCTCGATGCCAGCGCGTGGCTCGACGACGCTCGCGCGGACGATGTGCCCCAACAGGTCGACGGACAGCGCCTGCTGCGCGTGGCCACCCGTCTCGCCGCAGCGGGCGTCGCCATCTCCGCCGTCGTCACTCGCGACGCGCACAAGCCAGTCCATCCGTACCTGCGCACGCTGAGCCCCGCGGAGTGTCTGGCGCTGCCCCGGGCAACCGCCCTGGAGCCCCTCTCCATCCCCGACGCACCAAACACCTGGTCACGGGAGCTGGCACTGGCGGGCTGCAGTCCCCTCCTGGAGGGACACCACATCGACTTCGAGCTCGACAACGGGCTGGCTCGCGAGTCCGTGCTCGAAGCCATCGACTCGGCCCGAAGCACCATCCATTGGCAGTGCTACATCGTCGAGGACGACGCCGTCACCGCCCGCATCACGCACGCACTGAAGCGAGCCGCCTCACGCGGTGTCCACGTGCGCTTCCTCGCGGACGCGCTCTACAGCGGCCACGACTCCTTCGGCGCCCTCAACCCCGCCCTCGTGACGCTGTCCGAGACACCCCACGTCGAGGTGCGCGCCATCGCGCCATTGGTCGGCGTACCCAGCCTCTCCGAGCTCAAGCAACGCAACCACCGCAAGCTGACCGTCATCGACTCCGAGCGCGCCTTCGTCTCGGGCCGGAATCTCGGCGCGCCCTACTACACGGGCTTCGATGAAGTGGGCCTGCGACGGACCTCGCACTATCGCGACATCCCCTGGCTCGACTGTGGCGCGCGGCTGGAGGGGCCACTGGTCAGCGTCCTCGAAGGCGCGTTCCTGTCCGAGTGGACCCGCGCGGGCGGCGAGCCCTATGCCTTCCCACCCACGCAATCCGTGGGGACGATGGCGGCCCGAGTCGTCCTGCATGAAGGACTCAGGGACACCCACACGCTCGACACACAGCTCGCGCTCATCCGCCACGCACGCTCACGGCTCGTGCTGGTGAACACCTTCCCGCTGCTGCTCGAACTCCAGAACGCGCTCATCGCCGCCGTGCGCCGGGGCGTCCGCGTGGAGGTGCTGTTCGGCAGCGTCCGGCCGCACTACGGCTCCGCGCGGACGTACTTCCCGGGTGGAGCGCTGCGCGAGGTGGCGGACCGCTACGTCCGCAGTCGACTGGACGCGGTCATCGAGGCGGGCGGCATCGCCTACGAATGGGCGCTGCCCGCCATGCCGGAGTGGGAGCCGGAGCTGGAGCAGCTCTTCCCCCACGTCCACGCCAAGCTGATGGTCTGCGACACCAGCGCCGTCGCCATCGGCAGCGCCAACCTGGACGTCACCGCCGCCTACTGGGAGAGCGAGGCGCTCCTCGTCGTGGAGGACGCGCCCTTCGCCGAGCGCCTGCTCATCGCCCTGAACGGGCTCTTCGCCACGTCGCGCAGAATCGACCGCGAGGACCGGAGCTGGCGCGACGAAGTCGAACAGCGCGCCTGGGTCGGCCGGAACTGGCCCTCGCTCGTCGGCTGAGCCACGCCGGCCCGACTACCCGGTCCGCGCGATGCGATCGGGCGCGTCCGGATGCCTCGGGTCGCGGTCCAGCTCCTTCCCCTTCTCCTCGGGGCGGGTGTGCATGCTGTTGAGCCGGCTGAGGAACTCGTCCTTCGGCATGCGCTCGGTGCGGCCCCAGGGGTTGGTGTACTCGACGTACTCCTCGCCGGTCTTCGGGTCCACGCCCGTGCCCGTCACCACCACCTGGTGGCCTCCTGAACCCCACGTCATTCCCACCGCCACCGACTCTCCAGCGGCCGTGCGCTCCTGGATGAGCTCCCACGCCGCCGCTTCCTCTTCGGCCCCGCCAATCCCCTTCACGGTGTCGACCTTCCGGTCGAACACCGCCTCCGCGAGCCGATCAAACTCGTCCGCGTACAGGCCGCTGTGCGTCTTCTTCCCGTCTTCGTAGTGGGCGTCCGTCTTGTCCTGGTAGTCCTTGTCGCCGTTCGCCACTTCCATGAACGCCGGCGCAAGCAGCTCCTGGCTCTCCGAGCGGACATCCTCTCCGCCCTTCGCCTCGGCCCCCAGCGCCTCGCGCTTCATCACCGTCTCGCCGTCCGCCAGCGTCACCTCGCCGGAGCTGCTCGCCAGTCCCGCGACGAGGCGCACGTACTCGGCCGGGTTCTCCATGAGGAGCTGGATGGTCGCCGCGGTGGCCGCGCAGGTGCCCTTGTTGCGCTGGTTGACGGACTCAGGCGTCGCGAGCTCCTGCACCACGTCCGACAGCAGCGCGCCGCGATCAATCCCCTCGCCCAGCTCCTGCGTCTGCAGCGTGTGGAGCTGGTCCAGCACATCTCCCTCGCCGCCCAGCGCCTCTTCACCCGGCAGCTTGCCCTCCAAGAGCAGCTTCTGGAGCGCGAGCGTCGCCACCGGGTCGCCCGCGGGCTCCACCGCCATCAGCCCATCGCGCACCTCCTGATACTGCTGGCGCTCCTCGGGGGAGAGGTTCTCCAGCGCCTCCTGCTCCAGGGCCGCGTTGGCCTCCACCTCGGCCACGGCCGCCTGATGGCGCGGCGACGCCGGGTCCGTGTCCGCCGCGTCGTTCACGTCCTTGGCGTCGCGGGTGATGTTGGCGCCCTGCGCGGTCTCGCTCAGCTTCAGGAAGTTCGCGCCACCCAGCAGGCGGTCCGCGTTGGCCAGCGCGTCCTCGCGCGTGCGGGGCTGTGCCTCACCCTCGCTGAAGCTCCGGAGGCTGTTCGACTGCGAGCGGATCTTCTGAACGTCGAGGTCGTTGTAGACATCGCGACGCGTGGGCCCCGGAACGAACTCATCCGGGTTGATGGCCACCGCGGCACGCTCCACGCCCTTCTGCGTCGGGCGGGAGAAGCTGTCCTGCGACGTCACCGCGGGCTTGCGGACTTCCGGCTTCGGCTGGGCCGCGGCGACCGACGTGTCACTTTGCGAGGCACGGGTGGGCGTGCCTCCACTGGAGGAAATGCGCGTCATGGGGAGATCTCCGGGGGTTTGGATTGCGGCCAGGCCCGAGGGGCAACTCAGCCGCGACTGCTTTGTATGGATTATCTCCACACTCCCAGGGAAGTTGCGAAGCCCGGACAACTACTCTCTGGCCCGGTCAGACCCCTGGGCCCGCCCCCGTCGCTGCGCCACCCGACGCCAGGACGCGTCATGCTGAGAGGCGACCATGGCCCCCCGTCCCGACGACTTCTACTTCGCAGCCGTGGGCGACGTGCACGGGCGGATGAACCGGATGGTGTCCTTCCTCCAGTCCTGGACGAAGAACGCGCACCGGGAGCTGGCCTTCGTGCTCCAGGTCGGAGACTTCGAGCCCCACCGCGACGACGCGGACCTGGCGACCATGGCCGCCCCCGCGCGCTACAAGCACCTGGGCGACTTCGGGGACTACCACCAGAATCGCCGCCGCTTCCCCTGGCCCGTCTACTTCATCGGCGGCAACCACGAGCCGCACGGCCACCTGGACGCGACCCCCGAGGGCGCGCTGATCGCCACCAATTGCCGGTACGTGGGCCGCGTGGGCGTCGTCGAACCCAGGGGGCTGCGCGTCGTCGGCGTCTCCGGCATTCATGACGAAGGGGGCTTCCAGAAGCCGCATCCGCCCCTGTCCCTGCTCGGCAGCGTGTCCCTCAAGGACTTCACCTGCTTCAACGAAGAGGACATCGACCGCGCCCTGGGACTCGAACGGGCGGATGTCCTCCTCGTGCATGACTGGCCCTCCGGAATCATCGCCACCGAGGACCGCGAGGACTTCGCGCACCAGCGTCGCAGCCCCAGCGCCGAGGCCGTGGGCAACGACTACGCGCGGCTCGTGGCCGAAGCGCTCCAGCCCTCGCTCGTGCTCTGTGGACATCTGCACAAGCGCTACCGGGGCACCCTCGCCCACTCCTCCGGCCGAGTCTCCCAGGTGTGCTGTCTCGCCAGCGTGGAACAGGGGGCGGACGCCTTCGCCGTCTTCCACGCCACCCCGACAGGGCTTCATGAGGTCACCGGGCTGGGGGTCCCCGAGCAGGGCTGAAGCCCCCGCTGAGGCTGTCGACTCCCAGGCCGTCCACCCACCAGCGCCCACCAGGGACGCGATAGATGTGGGACAGAAGGGCGATTCTTAAAGCCACGAGGGAGGAAGCCGGTGGTACAAGCCCCGGCGTGACTTCCGCACCGCCGTCTTCGCCCCCCGTCGCCTCCTTCGAATCCCTGGGCCTCAAGCCCCAGCTCGTGGAGGCGCTCAGTGCCCTCGGATACGAGGAGCCCACGCCCATTCAGCAGGCCGCCCTCCCCCCGCTGCTCGCAGGGAAGGACCTGCTCGGTATCGCCGCCACCGGCTCTGGCAAGACGGCGGCCTTCGCCCTCCCCCTCCTCCACCACCTGAAGCCGGGTGAGGCGGGCCCCCACAACACCTCCGCCCTGGTGCTCGTCCCCACGCGCGAGCTGGCCATGCAGGTGTCCGAGGCCATCCACCGCTACGGCCAGAAGCTGGGCGCCACCGTCCTGCCGCTGTACGGCGGCCAGGTCATCGGCCAGCAGCTGCGCGTGCTCAAGCGCGGCGTGGATGTCGTCGTCGCCACCCCCGGCCGCGCCCTGGACCATCTGCGCCGAGGCACCCTCCAGCTCGAGAACGTCCGCACCGTCGTGCTCGACGAGGCCGACGAGATGCTCGACATGGGCTTCGCCGACGACCTGGAGGCCATCCTCTCCGGGACGCCCGAGAACCGGCAGACCGCCCTCTTCTCCGCCACCCTGCCCCCGCGCATCGCCAGCATCGCCGAGCGCCACCTCCACCAGCCGGTGCGCGTGCGCATCGCCAAGGAGAAGGTGGAGCCGGGTGAGCTGCCCCGCATCCGGCAGACCGCGTACGTCGTCCCGCGCTCGTTCAAGATCGCCGCGCTGGGCCGGCTGCTCGATGTGGAGTCCCCCACCGCCGCCATCATCTTCTGCCGCACCCGCACGGAGGTGGACGACCTCACCGTCTCCCTCAACGGCCGGGGCTGGCGCGCGCACGCGCTCCACGGCGGCATGACGCAGGAGCAGCGAGACCGCGTCATCAAGCAGCTGAAGTCGCATGGCACGGACCTGCTCGTCGCCACGGACGTCGCGGCGCGCGGCCTGGACATCCCCCGCCTGTCCCACGTGGTGAACTTCGACGTGCCCAACGCCCCGGAGGCGTACGTGCACCGCATCGGCCGCACGGGCCGCGCGGGTCGCGAGGGCGTGGCCATCACGCTCGTCGAGGCCCGCGAGAGCCGGCTGCTGCGCAACATCGAGAAGGTCACCGGTCAGCGAATCACCGTGTCCACCATCCCCACCGTGGCGGACCTCCGGGCCCGTCGCCAGGAGCTGATGCGCGCCACGCTGCGCGAGACGCTGGTGGCGGGCGGACTGGAGTCGCTGCGGAGCATCGTGGAGGACCTGGCCGGCGAGTTCGAGCCGCTCGACATCGCCGCGGCGGCCGTGAAGCTGCTCCAGGACTCGCAGGACGAAGGCCGCGCGAAGGAAGAGGAGGAGATTCCCGCGGTCTCGCCGGCGACGGAGCGGCCGGCTCGCTCCAGTGGCCCCTCGTCGGGACCGGGCGGGCGTCCCGTCCGCTCGGAGCGAGGCGCCCCGAAGCGCCCGGCGGGCCCTCCGTCCTGGGACACCACCCGGCTGTGGATTGGCGCGGGCCGTGTGGCGGGCATGCGTCCCGCCGACCTGGTGGGCGCCATCGCCGGTGAAGCGGGCCTGGACTCGTCGCGCATCGGCGCCATTCAGATCGCCGACGGCTTCTCGCTCGTGGAAGTCCCCGAGCCGGATGCCAACCGCGTCATCGCCGCGCTGAAGGCGGCGACCATCCGCGGTCGCAAGGTCGTGGTCCGCAAGGACCGGACCTGAGGTGACTCAGGGCTCCGCCCACTGGCGGAGCAGGTTGTGGTACACGCCCGTCAGCATGACCAGTGAGGGGCTCTTGGGCACCTCCTGGTGGAGCTGCATGATGGCGGTGTCCATATCGAACAGCAGGGCGCGCCGGGACACGTCGCGCACCATGCTCTGCACCCAGAAGAACGAAGCGAGCCGCGCCCCCCTCGTCACCGGGGTGACGTGGTGCAGGCTCGTCGACGGGTAGATGATGAGGTCCCCCGCGGGCAGCTTCACCGCGTGGTGGCCGTACGTGTCTTCCACCACCAGCTCTCCACCGTCATAGCTGTCCGGCTCGGAGAGGAAGAGCGTCGCGGACACATCGGTGCGCACGCGCTGCCCCGTCCCCGGAACAGGGCGGATGGCGCCGTCCACGTGCGAGCCGAAGGACATGCTCGTGTCGTAGCGGTTGAACAGCGGGGGAAACACGCGCTGCGGAAGCACGGCGGAGATGAAGAGCGGACTGCGCTCCAGCCCCGCCAGGACGAGTTCCCCCAGCTCCCGCGCGGCGGCGCCGCCTTCGGGGAGCTGGAGGTTCTTCTTCACCTGGGCGGACTGGTGGCCGGCCGTGACCTTGCCGTCCGTCCAGTCCGCCTGCTCCATCACCGCGCGGCAGCGGGCCACCTCGGGCGCGGTCAGGACATTGGGAATGTGCAACATCATGACCGCGACCCTCTTGGTTAGAAGCGGTAACGCGCCGTCAGCAGCGCGGACACGCCATCGGCGGGCACCGCGTGGCCGCCGTAGTACTGGTCGTAATACAGCGTGTCGGTGAGGTTGTAGACGTTGAGTTGGACCTGCGCCTTGCCGAACGCGTAGCTGGCGAACGCATCGAAGCGCCAGAAGTTCGGCACGTAACTGGTCGCCGTGGTGGGCGCTGCGGGATTGCTGACGCTCGTCACGTCCTGGTAGACGGCGCCGCCGCCCACGGTGAAGTCCTTCAGCGGCGAGTACGTCGTCCACAGGGAGATGCTGTGGCGCGGCGTGTTGGGCAGCCGCTGGCCCACGAGGAACGCGTTCGTGTGCTCCACGATGGCGGAGTCCATCAGCGTGTAGTTGGCGAGCACCTTCCAGCGCTCGACGATGGTGCCGGCGATGCCCACGTTGAAGCCCTGCACGCGCTGCTCACCCTCGAGCACCTGCGGCGGCCCCTCCGGGTCCGTGTTGGGCACGCGCGCGTCCGTCTTCGTGATTCGGAACACCGCGCCCGTCAGCCCGAGCCGGCCGTCGAGCAGGTCCGCCTTGGCGCCCGCCTCCAGGATGGCGTTCTTCTCCGGGTCCAGGCTCACGGTGTCCGCGGACACCGAGCCCAGCTCCGCGGAGGGGCTGGAGGACGTGCCGTACATGCCGTAGACGCTCACCTTCTCCGCCGGGTGCAGGACGACGCCCGCACGCCAGTTGAAGAGGTGGTCGCTCTTGCGCAGCCGGCTCTTGGCGCCGGTGTTGCCCGTGGTGGAGTAGTCGGTGTTGAAGACGTCCCAGCGCAGCGAGCCCACCAGCTCCAGGTACTGACCCACCTGCACCTGGTCCGCGGCGAAGAGGCCGAGCGTCCGCTGGATGCTCACGTTGGAGCCGGAGAACACCGGCGACACCGCGGACAGGTCCGGCTCCGCGTCCGGCTCGAACAGGTCCGCCGGGATGTTGGGCCCGGTGGGCAGGCCCACGGCGTTGAGGTTGTCGCGGGACTGGCCGCGCTTCTCCCACGACAGCTCCACGCCCGCGTTCGCGGTGTGCTTGATGAAGCCCGTCTCGACTTCACCGCCCACGGTGGCCTGGTTGGAGATGACGGAGTTGTCCGTCTCCGTCTGGAAGCGCTGCCGGCCGATGGTGGTCGGCGCGCCCGCGGGGGTGAGGCCGCGCGGCGCGGTGGGGCTGGCGAAGCGGTCCACGCGACCGAAGCGCAGCGTGTTGGTGAACTGGAACTGCTCGCCCAGTCCCTGGGTGAGGCGCGCCGTGGCGACGTGGGCATCGACGCGCTCGGTGTCCGCCTTCACGCCGTAGAAGTTCCCGCGTGGGACATCCAGCGTCTCCGTGACGGGCTTGCCGTTGAAGTAGGGCACGCCGTAGTCGGGAAGGCCGTCCTCGCGCTGGAAGAGGTAGTCGAGCTCCAGCGTGGTCTGCTCCGCCACCTTGAAGCGCAGCGAGGGCGCCAGGCCCAGCCGGTTGTCCTGGACGACATCGCGGCCCGCCGTGGAGGCCAGCTGGCCCATGAGGTTGAGGCGCGCCTGGAAGTTCTCCGACACCGCCTCGTTGAGGTCCGCCTCGACGCGGCCCGACGGCGCGGTGCCGCCGCTCAGCGCGACCTCCTGGAAGGACGTGCGCTTGGGCTTCTTCGTCACCAGGTTGATGGCGCCGCCCGTGGAGCCACGGCCGAAGAGCACCGAGGACGGACCGAAGTACGCCTCCACGCCCTCCAGGTTGAACGTGTCGCGGGTGAACCAGCCCAAGTCTCGCGCGCCGTCGCGAGACACGTCGTTCTGCGCGGAGAAACCACGCAGGATGAAGGCGTCACCCTGACGTCCCCCTTCGCCGGCGCTCATGGTGATGCCGGAGACGTTGCGCAGCGCGTCCCGCACCGTGGTCGCCTGCTGCTCCTCGAGCACCTCCTCCGGCACCACCGTCACGGACTGCGGCGTATTCACGAGCGCGCGCTGGATGCGGGGCAGAGAGCTCTCCTTGACCTGATAGCCCTCCGCGTCGCCCTGCACCTGCACGGTGGGCAGCGTGAAGTGACCCTCGGTGCCCTGGGTTTCCGGCACGGGCGTCGTGGCCTGGGGCTCCACGGGCGCGGCCTCCACCGGGGCCTCCGCCGCCACCGGCACCTGCTGTGCTTCCTGCTCCTGCGCCACCGCCCCACCGGCCGCCAGCGCCGATGCGAGCCCCATCGCGGGACCCCACGGCCTCAGCGCGGAACGAATTCCTCCCGTGTGACCCGCGCTCGTCCGGATTCCAGGGCTGCGTGACTTGATGAACGACATGACTCTCCCCACTCCCAGGCCCATCGAGGGGCCGTTCCAGTTAAATTGAGAATGACTGCGATTTTCAGAATCAACCAAAGGGCGCCCGAAGGCGTCGCGGGAACCTCGCCCGCCCGTTTCGAGGTGTCCTAGGCGGGGGTCTCCGGCGAGCTCACGGGCGTGGGCTCGGACGACGCCGGCACGGGCGTCGAAGTGCGCGGGTTTCGCTTCGGGAAGAAGCGTCGCCACGACAGGGCGAAGCCGGTCCACACGAGGAAGACACCACCGAGCGAGGCCATCGCGGCGATGAGCTGGCCCACCCACCCGAGCGCCTCGCCAGTGTGGAGGAAGCGCAGCCAGGTCCTCAGCTTGCGTCCGCTGTTGAAGTCCGCGAAGCCCTCACGTTTCGCGATGACGCCCGAGAACGGGTCCACCGAGAACTGCGTGGAGGCGAACAGCGGCCATCCATCCTGTTCCTTCACGTTGAAGGTGACGGCGTCGACCTTGCCGTCGCTGTCACCCTTCGGGCCGCGCGACTCACCGCGCGACTTGCCTTCGGCTCGGCGCTCACCTTCCGCGACGGGCGCGCCACCCCGCGACTCGGCGCGACGCTCGCCCTCAGCGGCCGGTGCCTCAACACGGCGCTCACCTTCCCCGACGGGCGCGCCACCTCGCGGCTCGGCGCGAGGCGCACCCTCACCCGCTGGTGTCTCGGTGCGACGCTCACTGTTGGTGACGGGGGCCTCAGCGCGACGCTCACCCGCCACGACCGGAGCCTCGGCGCGAGCGCCAGGCTCACCCTGCCCTGCCCGTGGCGGCGCGGACGGTGCCTGCCCTGGGGGAGCGGACGGCTTGTCCTGCCCACCCGCCCCTCGGGGCGGCGACGGCAGCCGATACGTGATGCTCGCCCAGGCGGGCACCTGCTCCTGGACCGTCGCGAGGAGCGCACCCAGTTCCTTGCGCGGCGCTCCACCCTCCGGCGGTGTCACCTTCACGCCCGCCGACCCCGGAGGCCCCTGCGTCGCGGGCGCAGCGTTGCCCGTCACCGAGTAGACGAAGTCCGACGCCCACTTGTACGAGATGACCATGCCGGACGCCGTGAGCACCACCAGCACCGGCATCGACCAGAGCCCGATGACGTTGTGCCAGTTGAAGTCGCGAGGCTTGCCCTTCAATCCCCGCTTGAACCAGAGCACCGGGCGCACCGTCTTCAGCGTCCACTTGCGCGGCCACCACAGGTAGAGCCCCGACAACGCCAGGAACAGGAAGCCCGCGTTGGACGCGCCGGTGATCGCCTTGCCGATGGCGCGATTGTCGCCGCCCGTCGCGAGCCACCGGTGCCAGTCCTCCATCACATGGAAGAAGTCCCGCCAACCCTTCGCCCCACCCTCCCGCACCTCGCCCGTGTACGGATTGACGAACACGACGCCAGCGCGCCCCAGGGCCACCTGCGCGGCCGCCGTCGCGGACGGATACACCGTGACACCCGACACCTGGGCCTCGGGCTTCGCCTCGCGAACCTTCGCCACCAGCGCCTCGATGGGCAGCCGCCGGACCTCCGCCTCGGGAGCCGGCACGGCGCGAGCCTCGGCCTCCGCCCACTCGAGAACCTGGGACTCGAACGCGATGGCCACCCCCGTCACCGACATGATGGCGACGACGATGCCAACGACGACACCGACGACAAGATGAATCCAGAACAGCGGCTTGCGGAGCGGGAGGGCCATGACCTGCTTCAATTCAAGGAGAACTGGACGGGAAGCTCGAGGATGACGCGCACGGGCTTGCCCTGGCGTCCGATGGCCGGCGTGAAGCGCCACCGATTGACGGCCGCGATGGCCGCCGAATCGAGCATGGGAATGGAGCGGATGACCCGCGTGTGCTCGGTCTCAACCTCACCGTCCGTGCCGACGATGATGCGCACCAGGACGAGCCCCTGGACGCCATCGACGCGAGCCCGACGGGGGTACTCCGGCGTGAGCTGCTTCAAGACGGACGGAGGTCGCAGCACCTGCC